>JAVEES010000455.1 GCA_030840285.1 Pseudonocardiales bacterium | reverse complement strand
ACCGTGGTCTTCGTTTCCAGTGTTTGTGTCATGCCCACAACGCTAGTTCCCAAAGTCCCATCTAGATGGTTCAATCTGGCAATGGATTCATGGGCCAATTTGGGTAGCCGTGATCTGCACCTGGACCTTCGGCAGACAATCACGCCTGGTGCCCGCGGCGCGCGAGAACTGCTGCTCAGCGCCCTGCGGGACGCGGTACGGTCGGGCCGCCTCGCGTCGGGCACCATGCTGCCGCCATCGCGCAGCCTGGCCACCGACCTCGGATTGGCCCGCAACACCGTGGCGGAGGCCTACGCCGAACTGGTCGCCGAGGGCTGGCTTGCGTCCAAGCAGGGCGCGGGCACCTGGGTCGTCAACACCGGCGGCGATGCGATCCCGGCAAGGCCCCGCGGTGTCCGCGGCGCCCCGACACACAATCTGATGCCCGGGTCGCCGGACGTCGCGGAGTTTCCACGCCATGAATGGGCCGCCTCCACCCGCCGCGCGTTGACCAACGCGCCCACCGAGGCGCTGCGCATGGGGGACCCTCGCGGCAGGCCCGAGATCCGCGACGCACTCGCCGAATACCTTGCTAGGGCCCGCGGCGTTCGCGTCTCCTCGGAGTCGATCGTGATCTGCGCGGGCGTCCGTCACGGTGTCGAACTTCTGGCGAAGGTGTTCGACGGGGCAGGCCCGATCGCCGTAGAGGCCTACGGCCTCTTCATCTTCCGCGATGCGCTCGCGGCGATGGACATCCCGACGGTGCCGATCGGCATCGACGACCACGGCGCTGTGGTCAGTGATCTCGACGTGTCGGACGCACCGGCGGTGCTGCTGACCCCGGCACACCACAGCCCGATGGGTATGTCATTGCACCCGTCCCGGCGTACCGCTGTCGTCGAATGGGCACAACGCACCGGTGGCTATGTCTTCGATGACGACTACGACGGCGAGTTCCGTTACGACCGCCAACCCGTCGGTGCGCTGCAGGCGCTATGCCCCGACCGGATCGTCTACCTCGGCTCGACGAGCAAGAGTCTTTCCCAGACACTGCGGCTTGGCTGGATGGTGGTGCCCGACGACCTGATGGACTCGGTGCTCGCCGCCGCAGGCGGGCAGCAGTTCTACGTCGACGCCATCTCGCAGCTCACCATGGCGGACTTCATCACCACCGGGCAGTACGACCGCCACATCCGCCGCATGCGGATTCGTTATCGCCGCCGCCGCGATGCCCTGGTTGATGCCCTCGCTGGCTTTGACGTCGGCATCAGTGGGCTGTCCGCGGGCGTCAACTTGCTGCTGACGCTGCCCGACGGCACCGAGCACGAGGTGCTGCGAAGGGCTGGCGAGGCGGGTATCGCGCTCAGCGGGCTGTCGATAATGCGCCACCCGCTCGCCGGTCCGGACATCCCCGCACCCGACGGCATCATTGTCGGCTTCGCCGCCCCCGCCGAGCACGCGTTCGCGGCCGCCGTCGATGCTTTGTGCAATGTGCTCGCCGAGAGCGGGCTGCGCCGTACCGTTCCGTCATGACCCCGAGCGCAGGCACATGAACCTCTATGAACGGGCGCTCAAGTCATTCGCGCGAACGCCTGCCGGCTACTGGTACCTGAAGCGGATCGCGCCACGGCTCGACCCGCCAATGCTGCGCCTCACCGGCGGCAGGGTCAGCAGCGTCTTTCCGGTTCCCGTCATGTTGCTGACGACCACTGGCGCGAAAACCGGCCAGCCCCGCACACTTCCGCTGCTCTATCTCACCGATGGCGAGCGACTCATCCTCATCGCCTCGAACTACGGCAAGACGAGCCACCCGGCGTGGTACCGGAATCTCACCGCGAACCCGACCGTCGAGGTACTCGCGGGCAAGCGTAGTGGGACCTATACGGCCGGCGAGATCACCGACGCTGCCGAACGTGACCGTGCATGGGAGCTCGCGCTCGACCAGTACGCCGGCTACGGCGATTACGAGGAGCGGGCGGGCGACCGGACGATCCCACTCGTCCGGTTGGAGCGCATCACGGCTTAGGCTGCCCGGATGGCTGAGCCCCCGATGTCGCCGAACCTGACACTCAAGACCCAGGTGTGGCGATTCATCGTCACTGGTGGTTTCTCGGCAATCGTCGACTTCAGCATCTACGTGCTTCTGTACAAGTCCGTCGGGTTGCAGGTCGACGTGGCCAAGGCCATCAGCTTCGTCGTCGGCACCATCACCGCCTACCTCATCAACCGGCGGTGGACGTTTCAGGCAGAACCCAGCACCGCCCGGTTCATCGCGGTCATGGTGCTCTACGCACTGACCTTCGTCGTCCAGGTCGGACTCAATCATTTCTGCCTGCACCTATTCGATTACCAGACCTGGGCTGTGCCGGTGGCGTTCGTCATCGCCCAGGGCACCGCCACTGTGATCAACTTCATCGTCCAGCGGGCGGTCATCTTCCGGCTGCGCTGAGCCCCAGGCGCCAGGCGGTACCCTCGTCACGATGTTTGAGACCACTTCCCGGCCTCTGACCGGCTGGGCCAGGACCGCGCCTTCCGTGGCCCAGGTGCTGTCGACCCCCGAGGCAGACGTCATCGCGAAGGCCGTGGCCCAGGTGGCCGACAGCGGCGGCCAGCCCGGCAACAGAGGTGTGATCGCCAGGGGTCTCGGGCGCTCCTACGGCGACAACGCACAGAACGGCGGCGGCCTCGTCGTCGATATGGCGCCGCTGTGCCGGATCCACACGATCGATGCCGACACGCACATGGTGGACCTCGACGCCGGCGTCAGCCTGGATTCGCTGATGAAGGCCGCACTGCCGTTCGGGCTGTGGGTGCCGGTGCTCCCCGGCACTCGCCAGGTCACCATCGGCGGCGCGATCGCCTGCGACATCCACGGCAAGAACCACCACAGCGCGGGCAGCTTCGGCGATCACGTCCGGTCGATGGACCTGCTGACCGCCGACGGCGAGGTTCGCAGGCTGACCCCCGAGGGCCCCGAGAGTGAACTGTTCTGGGCGACGGTCGGCGGCAACGGGCTGACCGGCATCATCCTGCGCGTGCTGTTGGAGATGACGCCGACGGAGACCGCGTACTTCATCAACGACGGCGACAACACGTCGACGCTCGACGAGACCGTCGCATTTCACAGCGACGGCAGCGAAGCCAACTACACCTACTCCAGCGCCTGGTTCGACGCGATCAGCCCGCCACCCAAGT
>JAVEES010000451.1 GCA_030840285.1 Pseudonocardiales bacterium | reverse complement strand
ACTCATGCCGAGCTTGGCTAGCAGGTGCGAGACATGATGTCCGACCGTGCGCCGCGACAGGAACATCATCCGAGCGATCTCGGGGTTGGATAACCGGCGCGCGACGAGCCGGGCTACCTCGATCTCGGTGTTGGTCAGGGCTGCCCATCCTGAGGAGGGGCGTCGTCGCGGGCCGCGTACGCCCAGACGCAGACCGGCAGCGCGCAGGATGGCGCGGGCGCGTGCAAGTTCGCCTTCCGCACCGAGGCTGGAATAGAGGTCGAGCGCCTCGGCCGCGGCGGTCCTGGCCTCGTCCAGCCGACCGGCGGCGGCGAGTGCGGCGGCGGCCGCCTCCGCGCACCTCGCACGATCGTGCGCTCGTGGACTGTCGCGATGCAACGCCAATGCCTCGAGCAGCGTGTCGGGATCACCGCTCGAGAGACCCTCGGCCGTCCGTGCCGCGGCCCGCAGGCTGGTGAGATCGGGATTCCTCAGCGCCATGCTGTGCAGAGCACTCGCGACCTCGCTCGCCAGCTCCGTTTGGCCGGCAGCCACCGCCAGGGCGGCCAGCTGCGGCCCGTATACCCGCAACTCCGCCATCGCTCCGACGGCCTGGCAGGCCTGCCACGCCGGAAGTAGCGCTTGCCGGGCGGCTGCCGACCTGCCGTCTGCCTCCTCCAGGACGGACCGGGTCCAGGCGATCCAGCCGACCCGGAATTGCACGCCGCCAGCGGCCGACTTGGCCTCCGCCAGGTTCAGGATCGCCCACGCACGGTCGCGCAGTCCCTGCCAGCACGCGGTGACCGCCGTGAGGCAAAGGCCGTCGACCTGCCACGCGGTGTCTGTCTCCTCCGCGAGCGAGGTCGCTGTTTCGGCGGCCGCGACGGCGTCGTCCCACCGGCCGGACCAGAACAGCACGTACGAGGCGACGAGGTGCGACACGACCAGGTCGTCGGCGATGCCCGAGGACTCGGCCGTGGCGCGTGCGACGGCCGCGGATTTAAGGGCGCCGTCGATGTCGTCAACGTCGGTCAGCACCTGGGTCTGGACGTGATAGGGCAGCCCCTGCAGTGCCTCCATCGTTCCCTCGGCCGCCGCGAGGTCCACCGCCCGGGTCACGTGGCTGATCGCCTCTGACCAGGTGGCCCCGATCGCGGCGACATGCGCCTGAGTCAGGATTGCCGCCACCTGGGCCGGCACATCGCCGACGGCCACACCGCGCTCTTCGGCCTTGACCGCCGCCTCCAGCGCTGCGCCGAAGTTGCCCGAGAGCATCAGGCCGGTCGCCGCCCGGGCCGCGAAGCGTGCCTGGTCCCGCGTGGAGATGGCCTCGGACGCGGCGCAGATTTCGGCGTCCGCGAATGCCTCAGCCAATCTGCCTTGCACCATCAGCGACTGCTGCAGCGCAGCTCGCAGGGATGCCTCCAGACCGGCTGGTGAGCCTTGGGTTAGCACGGTTCGCAGCAGGCTCTCCGCCTCGACCGCCCGTCCGGCGGCAAGCAGGGCCAGTCCTCGCTCGGCGGTCAATTCCGCACGCATCGGGTCGTCGGCATCCAGGCCGGTCAGCGCGGCGACCAGCAGGTCATTCGCGACGGCCGGTGCGCCGGATCTGGCCGCGTCATCGGCTGCCCGGCGCAATCGAGTGACCGCCTGCCTTCCGGAGGCGTGGGTGGAGCGCAGCACGTGTTCGGCGATCGTCGCGCTGTCGGCGCCGGCCTGCTCCAGGACGGAAGCGGCTTCGGTGTGCAGCGCGCGCCGGACCGCGATCGGCAGATCGTTGTAGAACGCCTCGTGGATCAGGTCGTGCCGGAACGCGAGTCGGTCACCTTCCTCGGTCAGGACTCGCGCGGCCAGTGCCTCGCTCAGCTCGCTCCACAGGGCCGCGACCGGCTGGCCGGTCAGCGCGCTCAGCACCCCGAGGGAAAAGCTCGTCCCGAGAACGGACGCGATGCCCAGCAGCTTGACCGTCGTGGCGTTGAGGAAGCTGAGGTGTCCGAGCACGGCCATAGCCAGCGACGGCAGGCTCTCACCGCCGGATACGTCTGCCCTGCCCTCCGCGTCGCGCACCAGGGCGCCGTCAGCGAGCAGGCCGCTCATCACCTCTTGAACGAACAGCGGGTTACCACCGGCACCGGTCAGCCTGCCGCGCAGCCTGGGACCGATCGGGGCTCCGGTCCGCTGTTCGGCCAGCTGCCACACCGCGCGATCCGAAAGCGGTCCCAGCTGGAGCAAGATCGCGGCGTCCGGCAATGCCGTGGTCAGGAAGCTGCTGAGTTCGCTGCGCCGGGGGGACGGGCGAAGCGTGCAGATCAAGACCACGGGGGTTGTGGCGATCGCTCGGGCCAGCCGGGCGAGCACCACGAGCGAGGACGGATCGGCCCAGTGCAGATCCTCGGCCACCAGCACCGCGGGACCTGACTCGCTCAGCTCGTCGACCAGCGCCAGCAGCGCTTCGCCCACCCGGAATTGGACGCCTGCCCAACCGGCGGCATCCAGGGCCGGACTGTTCTCGGACCTCAGCAGGGCGGCGATGTCCCGTTGCCGCTCGCCGGTCGCATCGCCGCGAACGTCCAAGGCGTCGCACAGGACTCCGAAGGGCCGATTGCGCTCCATTTCCCTTGCCGCCGCGCGATAAACCGGCATGCCTATCGCGGCCGCCCGTGCCAGGACGGCATCGACCAGCGCGGTCTTGCCGATGCCGGCCTCACCCTCGACGACGATCACCGCGCCGGAACCGCGTTCCGCAGCCCCTTCGAGCGCGCCGATGAGAGTTGCAAGCTCCTGTGAACGCCCGAGCAGCGCCCCCGCCTCGATCACGAGCCCACTATGACAGTCCCGACAGATCACGTCGAGCCGGGCGGCCAACCGCGAACATATCGCCCAAATAGCGGCGTACGGCGCCCGCAAATCTGCCCGTGGTCTCATATAACGGCAGTGCAACGGTTGTGCTGTTCTACCGTGGAGTGAAATCAATGCCGCTGTTCGATATGCCGATTGCCCAGCTGCGGTCCTACGACCCCCAAAATATCGCGCCGGACGACTTCACGTCGTTCTGGCAGACCACCCTTTCCGAAGCCGGGCGCATCCCCATCGCGGCCGAGTTCACCCCCGTCGACACCGGACTCCAGCTGATCGAAACCTTTGATGTCAGCTACGCGGGTTTCGGCGGTGACATGATCCGCGGTTGGCTGCACCTGCCGGTTCATCGCAGTGGTCGGCTGCCGGTGGTCGTGCAATACGTCGGATACGGCGGCGGCCGCGGGCTGCCCCATGAGAACGTCCTCTGGGCGATGGCCGGCTATGCGCATTTCGTCATGGACACCCGTGGCCAAGGATCGTCCTGGTCCGTCGGGGCAACCGAGGACAGGTCAGCATCCGGCCCGGCGTACCCGGGATATATGACCAGGGGGATCGCGAATCCGGCCGACTACTACTACCGGCGGCTGTTCACCGACGCCGTCCGGGCGGTCGATGCTGCCCACAGTCATCAGGACGTCGACCCGTCCCGGACCTTCGTCGAAGGCATGAGTCAGGGCGGCGGCCTGGCGCTCGCGGTCGCCGGACTGCGGTCAGACCTGGCCGGCGTGATGGCTGATGTGCCGTTCCTGTCGGACTTTCCTCGAGCCGTTGAGATCACCGATCGAGATCCCTACGTCGAGGTCGCCAAGTATCTCAAAACCCATCGCGATCAGCTCGAGACGGTGTTTCACACGCTGTCCTACTTCGACGTGAGCATTCTCGTCCGCACGGCGACCGCTCCCGCGCTGGTCTCGGTGGCCATGATGGACGAGACGTGCCCGCCCTCCACGGTTTTTGCCGCCTACAACGCCTATCCGGCCGAGCGTGAAATGCGGATCTATCACTTCAACGACCACGAGGGTGGCGGCGCGCTACACGAACAAGCAAAGCTCGCCTGGCTTGTCGAGCGCCTGAAGTAGAGCTCTGGCCGACGCGCTCTTCATGGCCTTCAGTGAAGACCTTTCTCGGGTGTGGTCCAGCGTGATCGCGACCCAGGCGGCGCCGACCCCGTGGTTGATCGGGGTCTGCGCCGTTGTGGGGTTCGGATTGGTCGCCTGGTCGCCAGCGTGGGGCTACACCCGTCACCTCGTGACGATCTGCCATGAGGCCGCCCACGGGGTAGCGGCGCTGTGCAGTGGGCGACGGCTGTCCGGAATCAGGCTGCACTCCGACACCTCGGGGCTAACGCTGTCCCGAGGACGATCGCGAGGGCCGGGCATGATCGTGACCGCCGCCGCGGGTCATCTCGGCCCTGGGCTGATAGGCCTTGCCGCGGCCTACGCGGTGCATCGTCAGCACGCCATCGCGCTGCTGTGGGGCGCACTGGTGCTGCTCACGTTGCTGCTGGTGCAGATCCGTAACTGGTTCGGCATCTGGGCGGTACTCGTCACCGCCGCCGCTGTGTTCGCGGTGTCCTGGTGGGCGCCGCCGCAGTCGCAGTCGGCTGTCGCC
>JAVEES010000438.1 GCA_030840285.1 Pseudonocardiales bacterium | reverse complement strand
ATCAGGACGTCGAACTCGACCATGACGGTGTCCTCTCGCGGTGCGGTAGGTCTGCTGTGGCTGCGCGCGGTCATGCATCGAGCGCGGAACCGCAGACATTAGTCTGACCTACCGTGACGAGACCCCGCGCCCGGCCAGGACTGGTTGTGCTGCTGATCATGGTCGCACTCGTCGCCTCGATCGGCGTCTACTTCGCGGTCGGACAGAGTCGCCAGTACCTGGCCGACCGCTCGTTTCACCCGATCGCGATTCCGGCGCCCAGCACGCCCAGTGCCGAGATCGCGGCAGCGCTCCGCGGGCTCGCAGCCGTTCCGAGCAGCTCAGATCCCACCAGCACGCCGGCCTCGCCAACGCCCGCGGGCGTTGCCAAGCTGCTGGCGCCGCTGCTGTCCGATGCCTCGCTGGGGCCATCCGTCTCGGCGCAGGTCTATGACGCTGCAACCTCTGACCCGCTGCTCTCCCAGCGCACCGGAGAGCAGGTTGCGCCGGCCTCCACCGCCAAGTTGCTCACCGCGGCGGCGCTGCTGAACGCGCGTAAGGGCACCGACCGGTTCACCACCACTGTCGTCGCCGGAACCGATCCAGGCACCGTGGTACTCGTCGGCGGGGGAGACCCCACCCTGAGCGCCGCGCCCGCCGGGCAGCCCACCGAATACGACGAGGCGGCGCGGATCTCGGATCTGGCCGCGCAGGTCAAGCACAACCTGGCCGGTGCCGCGGTCCAACGAGTGATCGTCGACGGTTCGCTGTTCTCCGGACCGGCCACGGCACCGGGCTGGGCCGCCGAGGACGCCCCGTCGAGCTACGCCAGCCCGATCACCGCCGCGATGGTGGACGCCGGCCGGGACGTACCGGGTGCCGCCCTTCGTTCCGGCAGCCCGGATCTCGCCGCCGGTGAAGCGCTGGCCAGCGCACTCGGCGGCGCGGCGGTCGAGCGGGGCACCGCCAACCCCGGGGCGAAGCTGCTCGGTTCGGTGCGCTCGGCGCCGGTGCAGCGGCTCGTGGAACAGATGCTGAGCGAGTCCGACAACGTGATCGCCGAGGTGCTCACCCGGCAGGTCGCGATCGCTCTCAACAAGCCCGCGTCCTTCGCCGGTGGGGCGAGCGCCGTCGCCGCCAGCGTGAGCCAACTCGGCATCACGCTCGGCACCGGCATGAAAGACGGCAGCGGGCTGTCGGCGGCCGACCGGTTGCCCGCCGGCACGCTCGGTCAGGTGCTGCTGGCGGCCGCGGGGCCGAAGGATCCACGGCTGCGTCCGATCATCGCCGCGCTGAGCGTGGCGGGCTGGGACGGCACGCTGGTCGAGCAGGGCAGGTTCACCGGCAGCTCGGCCGGCGCGGATGGCACGGTGCGGGCCAAGACCGGCAGCCTGACCGGCGTCACGGCCATCGCCGGGGTGCTCAGCGACCAGGACGGCCGGCAGCTGGTCTTCGCATTCGTGGCCGACAAGGTCCCCGGTGGCGATCCCGACTCGACCGCCGCCCGCACGGTGCTGGACTCGACCGTGTCGGGCCTGGTGACGTGCGGTTGCCGCTGAGCGAACCGCTGGCGCGGCTTCCTCGGTAGTTTGGAGCGATGTCCTCACTTATCGACTGGTCGGTCGCCGAACGCACAGCCCGCTCGCTGTCGCCCGCGCCGCCCGCCGTCACCCCGGCCGAGGCCACCGCCACCGTCGTCGAACTCCGCAGCGCCAGCGAACGCGCTGCCCAGCAGGTGGCGGAGCTGACCAGGCTGACGGAGCCCGCTGTTACCGCTCAGACCCTGGTGGTGGATCGCGCGGGCTGGGTCAGCGCCAACGTCGCGAGCATGTCGACGGTGATGGATCCGCTCGCGGACCGGCTGATCGCGAACCGGCCTCCCTCCAAGCTCGCCGCCGCGATCGGTGGCCGGACCACGGGTGCCCAGGCCGGTGCGATCCTGGCCTTCCTCTCGGGCAAGGTGCTCGGCCAGTTCGAATTCTTCTCAGTCGAGCGGGGCCAGTTGCTGCTGGTCGCTCCGAATATCGTCTCGGTCGAGCGCGCGCTGAAAGTCGATCCCGCTGACTTCAGGCTGTGGGTCTGCCTACACGAGGTCACCCACCGCGTCCAGTTCACCGCGGTCCCCTGGATGCGTCAGCACATGCTGGATGAGATCGACGCGCTGACGAATGCGCTGGACGTGGACCCCGAAGCCATCCTGAGAAGGCTGAAAGCGGCAATCGGCGAGATCGCCCGGACGGTGCGCGGCGGCTCGGATTCCAGCGGCGTGATGGCGGCGCTGGCGCCTGAGGAGGCCCGCGTGATCATGGATCGGATCACCGGCTTCATGTCCCTGGTGGAAGGCCATGCCGAATACGTGATGAATGCGGTCGACGCCTCGGTCATCCCGTCACAGGCCTCGATCGAGCGCAAGTTCGCCGTCCGTCGCCGGCGGGGCGGAAATCCGCTGGATCGCCTGCTGCGCAGCCTGCTCGGCATGGACGCCAAGACCCGGCAGTACACCCAGGGATCCCAGTTCGTCCGCTCGGTCGTCGACAAGGTCGGCCTCGACGGTTTCAACGCGGTGTGGACCTCGCCGCAGACGTTGCCGTCCAAGGCCGAGATCACCGATCCGGACGCCTGGGTGTCACGCGTGCACGGCTGATCCGGTTCGGGCCAGCGCTGCGGCTAGACGACGCTTCGGGTCAGGGCCGCGGTTAGACGATGGAGCCGGGCTGGCCGTTGTCATCGATCACCGGCAGCCCCGCCGAGGCCCAGGCGAGCATGCCGCCGGTCAGGTTGAGCGCCCGCCAGCCGCCCCGGTTGAGAGCCTCGGTGACCATCGCCGATCGGCCGCCGACGTGACAGACACAGATGATCGTTTCATCAGCGGGCAGTTCCCCGATCCGCTCGTTCAACTGCGACAGCGGGATGTGGACCGCGTCCGGCGCATGACCGGCAACCCACTCGTGCTCCTCGCGGACGTCGAGCAGGAACGTTCCGGCACGGGCCTGCTCGGCCGCGGCGGTGGCATCGATGACGGCTGGCTGATCCGGCTGCATGGCTCCACGCTAGCCAGGGCAGGATTGGCGCATGGGACCGCATCCTGCTGTGGCGGCGGTACGGCTCGGCGTTCGGCAGGCATTGGCCCGTCATGCCCGAGGCGGCCAGCCGGTGCTCGTCGCGTGCTCGGGTGGCGCCGATTCGGTGGCCCTGGCCGCGGCAGTCGCGTTCGAGGTGCAGCGCTCGGCCCGTCCGGCAGGCTTCGTGACCGTCGACCACGGACTGCAGGAAGGCTCTGAACAGCGCGCCCGAGGCGTTGCCGTACTGGGTTACGAACTCGGGTTCGATCCCGTCGAGGTCGTCGCGGTGAAGGTCGGGACGGTAGGTGGTCCAGAGGGCGCCGCGCGGGATGCTCGCTACGCGGCGCTCAGCGCTGCGACGGACAGCATCGGTCCGGATGGCGAGGACGCGCTCGTGCTGCTCGGCCACACGGCCGACGACCAGGCCGAGACGGTGTTGCTGGGTCTGGGCCGCGGCTCGGGTATCGCGTCGCTGGCGGGGATGCGCCCGCTCAACGGCGCCTACCTCCGTCCCTTCCTGGGCCTGCGGCGCGCCGACACCCGGGCGGCCTGCCAGGCATTGGGACTTGCCGTGTGGGACGACCCGCACAACAGCGATCCGCGCTATCGCCGGGTGCGCGTACGCAGCGAGGTGTTGCCGCTGCTCGAGGATGTGCTGGGCGGCGGCGTCACCGAGGCGCTGGCCCGGACCGCGGCGCAACTGCAGGAGGCAGAGGACGCTCTCCGCCGCGCTGCGGCCGACCTGCTCGGGCAGCAGCCCGATGCCGGCTTGACCGTAGCCATCATCGAGGCAGCGCCGGCGGCCGTGCGTTCGCGGGCGATCATGTCCTGGGCGCAGAGCCACGGGGTTCGAGGACTCACCGCCGTTCACCTTGCCGAGCTGAACGGCTTGGTCACGCGCTGGCGTGGCCAAGGTCCCATTGACCTGCCGGATGGTTTCCGGGTCACCCGCACATCTGGCACGCTGAAGGTGATTGCGCCGGTGACCTACATTTCGGCGGGCAGTCCGCCGAAGAACCAGGAGTGAGTGTGTCCGTGCTCGACGAGGACATCGAGGCCACCGTGGTTTCGTCCGATTCCATCCAGGCAAAGATCGTCGAGCTGGCCGCCAGGATCGATGCCGATTACGCCGACCGGGAACCGTTGCTGGTGGGGGTGCTCAAGGGCGCGGTGATGTTCATGTCCGACCTTGCCAGGGCGCTGAGCCGGCCTTCGGAGATGGAATTCATGGCGTGCAGTTCCTACGGCTCGTCCAGCACGTCCTCGGGCGTCGTCCGGATCCTCAAGGATCTCGACCGGGACGTCTCGGGCCGCGACATCCTGATCGTCGAGGACATCATCGATTCCGGGCTGACCCTGTCGTGGCTGCTGAAGAACCTGCAGGCCCGCAATCCGGCGTCTGTGGAGATCGTGGCGCTGCTTCGCAAGCCGGACGCCGTCAAGGTCCAGGTGCCGGTGAAGTACGTCGGCTTCGACATCCCGAACGAGTTCGTGGTCGGCTACGGCCTCGACTACGCCGAGAGATATCGCGACCTGCCCTATATCGGGCGGCTCAAGCCTTCGATCTACGGCGGTTGATTTGTCGGGTTGGTGTGGCCGCGCGGTGCCATGCCGGCTGGTCTGTCGTTGCGCCCGCGGTCGCCGCGCCTGTCCGCTCAGGCGGGCATGGAGTACTTCTTAGCTGTTACTGAGCCGGTGATCAGGAACTAGCGGACGCTGCGTAGCGTTTAAATGCACGGGACACACCCCCCGTGTACCGTCCGGTGGACGGCATAGCTGTATTTCTCGGCCCTTGATCAGGAGGAATCGTCCGGTTATCCCATGACCGGACGCACGCATTATGGATCGTAAGCGCATCGTTCGCTCTCCGATGCTGTGGATCGTTGTCGCAGTCATCCTGGTTCTGGTTGTGCCGCAGCTGATGTCGGGCGGGTCCAGCTACAAGTCGGTCAAGACATCCGAGGCTCTCAGCCAGATCACCTCGGGCAATGTCAAGAGCGCAACCATTCACGACAAGGAACAGTCCGTCGATCTCGATCTGAAGTCGCCGTTCAACGGCAAGACCAAGATAAGCGCCTCCTATCCGGCTGATTACAGCCAGACGCTGACCACCGAGCTGCTGAAGGCCAATGGCGTCAGCGTCGCCACCACGATCAGCCACGAGAGCGTCCTGGTCACGCTGCTCTTCAACCTGTTGCCGATCCTGCTCATCGTCGGTGTGCTGTTCTTCGTCATGTCCAACCTGCAGGGCGGCGGGTCGAAGGTCATGAGTTTCGGCCGATCCAAGGCCAAGCTCGTCAGCAAGGACACTCCCAAGACGACGTTCGCGGACGTGGCAGGGGCCGACGAGGCCATCGAGGAACTGGAAGAGATCAAGGAATTCCTGTCCAACCCGGCGCGGTATCAGGCCATCGGGGCAAAGATTCCCAAGGGCGTGCTGCTCTACGGTCCGCCCGGTACCGGTAAGACACTGCTGGCCCGCGCGGTCGCCGGTGAGGCCGGCGTCCCCTTCTATTCGATTTCGGGCTCCGACTTCGTCGAGATGTTCGTCGGCGTCGGCGCCTCCCGCGTGCGCGACCTGTTCGAGCAGGCCAAGTCCAACGCGCCAGCGATCGTGTTCGTCGACGAGATCGACGCCGTGGGTCGTCACCGCGGCGCCGGCATGGGTGGTGGCCATGATGAGCGCGAGCAGACGCTGAACCAGCTGCTCGTCGAGATGGACGGCTTCGACGTCAAGGGCACCGTCATCCTGATCGCGGCCACCAACCGTCCTGACATCCTCGACCCCGCACTGCTGCGTCCCGGACGATTCGACCGCCAGATCGCTGTTTCGCCGCCCGACATCATCGGCCGCAAGGCGGTCCTGGAAGTGCATGCCAAGGGCAAGCCCTTCGCCCCGGACGTGGACCTGGCCACCATCGCCCGCCGGACCCCCGGGTTCACCGGTGCCGACCTGGCCAACGTGATCAACGAGGCCGCGCTGCTGACTGCGCGCAAGGGCGGCCGGCTGATCACCGACGAGGCGCTGGAAGAGGCCATCGACCGGGTGATCGCCGGACCTGAGCGCAAGACCCGCGCGATGAGTGACAAAGAGAAGCGGGTCACCGCCTACCACGAAGGCGGCCACGCGCTGGCGGCCTGGGCGATGCCCAACCTCGATCCGGTGCACAAGGTCACCATCCTGCCGCGCGGACGCTCGCTCGGGCACACGCTGGTCCTGCCGCTGGAGGATCGCTACACCCAGACCCGCGCCGAGATCCTCGACCAGCTGGTCTATGCCCTGGGTGGCAGGGCCGCTGAGGAACTCGTCTTCCACGAGCCGACCACCGGCGCGTCGAACGACATCGAGAAGGCCACCTCGCTGGCCCGCGCGATGGTGACGGAGTACGGCATGAGCTCGCGGCTGGGCGCGGTCAAGTACGGCACCTCGGACGCGGAGCCGTTCATGGGCCGCGACTACGGTCACCAGCGCGACTACTCCGAAGAGATCGCCTCGTGGATCGACGAAGAGGTCCGCGGCCTGATCGAGGGTGCCCACGACGAAGCCTGGGAGATCCTGGTCCAGTATCGCGACGTGCTCGACGCCTTGGTCCTGGAACTCGCTGAGCGGGAAACGCTGAACAAAGAGGACCTGGACCGGATCCTGGCGCCGGTGCACAAGCGGCCGCCGCACAACACCTTCGCCGGTTTCGGCAAGCGCACTCCCTCGGACCGTCCTCCGATCGAGATCCCGGCAACCGTGCGTCCGGACCTCTCGCCCAACGGCGCCGGCTCGCCTAACGGCGGCTCGCCCAACGGCGGATCGGCACACGGCAACCCGCAGCAGCCGGTCGGCGAGCCGGCCGCCATGCCGGGCGGACGGGCTTACCCGCCGGCACCGCCGATACCGGCCTATCCGCCGAATTACCCGCCCGCCGGCTCCGGCGGCGAGGGGTGGTCGGGCAACCCGGGTTATCCGCAGGATCAGGGCAGCTACCAGGGCTACCCGCCCGAGCAGGGCAGTTACCAGGGCTACCCGCAGGGCCGTCCTCAGCCTTACCAGCCGACCGAGGCGTACCCGCCAGCTGAGCCATATCCGCCAGCCCAGGCATACCCGCCAGCTGAGGCATACCCGCCCAGCGATCCGCCGTCCCAGCCCTACCAGGGTGAGTCGCCGACTCAGGTGTTCCCGTCCGTTCCCCCGAACGACGACCGGCACAGCGGCGAGAACCGCTGAGCTGGGACGTCCCGCCGCTGAGAGTTGCGATGCCTGAGATCGATATCGAGCGCGCGGAGCGTGCCGTCCGGGAGCTGCTGATAGCTATCGGCGAGGACCCGGACCGTGAGGGACTACGAGCGACGCCGGCGCGGGTTGCGCGGTCCTACGAAGAGATCTTCGGTGGCCTGCACATCGACCCGGCGGAGGTCCTTGAGACCACCTTCGATGAAAACCACGACGAGCTCGTGCTCGTCAAGGACATCCCGCTCTACTCGACCTGCGAGCACCACCTGGTGACCTGGCACGGGACTGCCGCGGTCGGCTATATCCCCGGCGCCGACGGCCGTATCACCGGCCTGTCCAAGCTGGCCCGGCTGGTCGACCTCTACGCAAGACGCCCGCAGGTACAAGAGCGGCTGACCACCCAGGTTGCCGATGCCGTCATGAAGAAACTCGAACCGCAGGGCGTCATCGTCGTGATCCAGGCCGAGCACCTTTGCATGGCGATGCGCGGCGTGAAGAAACCGGGTTCGCGCACGATGACCTCGGCGGTACGGGGAAACTTCAAGAGCGATCCCCGCTCGCGCGCCGAAGCGCTCAGCCTGATCCTCGGCAGGTAGGTGTGGCGAGTGGCGTGCCAGTGAGCACGGCGGTGGCGTGATGGCCGCGCATCCGCTTCCAGAGCGCGGGGACCGGATCATGGTGATGGGTGTCCTCAACGTGACGCCCGACTCGTTCTCTGACGGCGGGCGCTATGCCGACCTCGACGCGGCCGTGGCGCATGCCCACGAGATGGTCGCCGAAGGTGCTGACCTGATCGACGTCGGTGGCGAGTCCACCCGGCCCGGCGCACATCGGGTCGCGGCCGATGAGGAAGCCCGCCGCGTGCTACCGGTGATCAGCCGGCTGGCCGCCGAGGGCATCGCGGTGAGCGTTGACACCTATCGCGCCGCGGTGGCGGAGTTGGCGATCGCGTCCGGGGCGCAGGTGGTCAACGACGTCTCTGGCGGCCTGGGCGATCCGGACATGGCACGCGTCGTGCGGGACAGCGGCTGCCCGTGGATCCTGATGCACTGGCGGGGGCATTCTGACCGGATGGCGGAGCTGGCCCAGTACGAGGACGTGGTTGCCGACGTCCGTACCGAGCTGTCGGCCCGGGTGGAGGACGCATTGAAGGCTGGCGTCTCCTCCGACCAGTTGGCGCTTGACCCGGGTTTGGGCTTTGCCAAGCGGGCTGAACACAACTGGGCGCTGCTGGCGAACCTCGATGCGCTGACCGGGCTCGGCCTGCCGGTGCTGCTCGGTGCCTCGCGCAAGTCCTTCCTCGGCTCGCTGCTCACCGACGCGGGCGGCGCGGTACGAGCTAGTGACGAGCGCGAGGACGCGACGACGGCACTGACCACTTATGCCGCCCTCAAGGGCGCGTGGGGCGTTCGCGTGCATCGGGTGCGTCCCAGCGTGGACGCCGCTCTGGTGGTCGGAGCGATCGGACGGGCCCGGTGAGGGATCTGATCCGGCTCGCCGGGCTGACAGTTCGCGGGCACCACGGCGTATTCGAATTCGAGCGCCGCGACGGCCAGGACTTCGTCGTCGACGTTCAGCTCGAACTCGATACCCGTCCGGCGGCAGCAAGTGACGACCTGGCCGACACGGTGCACTACGGCGAACTAGCCGAGAGCCTCGCCGCGGTCATCGGCGGCCCACCAGTCAACCTGCTCGAGACACTCGCCGGCCGCTTGGCTGAGATCTGCCTTGCGGACGCACGGGTATCGGCTGCCACAGTGACGGTGCACAAGCCGAACGCACCCATCCCGCACACCTTCGCCGACGTCGCGGTGAGCATCCGTCGAGAGCAGCCGGCGGCGGATCGATGAGCAGGGCCGTCCTGTCGCTCGGGTCCAACCTGGGGGATCCGCTCGCCCAGCTCAGGTCGGCGGTACAAGCATTTTCGCCTTATCTACTAACGGTTTCCCCGGTATTTCGGACACCACCCTGGGGCGGTGTCGAGCAGGCCGAGTACCTCAACGCGGTGATCGTGGTGGCCGATGACGAGGCGACGCCGGAGGAATGGCTTGCGCGCGCACAGGCCAGCGAAGCGGCCGCCGGGCGGACCCGTGAGGTGCGCTGGGGTCCCCGGACGCTGGATGTCGACGTCATCACGGTGGATGAGCTGATCAGCGACGACCCGCGCCTCACCCTGCCCCATCCGCACGCGCACGAGCGAGCCTTCGTCCTGGTGCCGTGGTGGAGCGTGGAACCGGAGGCGAGCGTGCCCGGTAAGGGCCGCGTGCTGGAGTTGATGCAGGCACTGCCACCGCAGGAGCTGGCCGCGGTCACCCTGCTACCCGGCCTGGAGCTGCGCCCATGATGCGCCGGACCTCGCCGATGGACATCCTGGCCCCGTTCGCGATCATCGCGGCCGTCGTTTACCTTCTGCTTCGGCTCAGCTACGAGTCGCTCCCACCATTCCAGTGGTTCGCGGCGTTGCCGATCAGCGCGCTGGCGATCGCGGAGTTCGTGATCGCGCGTCGGGTGCGCGCTGCGGTGCGGCACCACCCGAGCGCCAAGCCGATGACGGCGCTGGCGATCGCGCGCGGGGTAGCGCTCGGCAAGGCATCGTCGTTGGTGGGGGCGGGGATCTCCGGCGCGGTGGCCGCCCTGCTGTTCACCGTGCTGCCTGACGCCGGGCGGACATCGGCGGCTTCTCATGACCTGGTCGTGAGCATCATCCTGCTTGCCTCGAGCGCGGCGCTGACCGCCGCGGGTTTGGTCCTCGAGCGTGCCGGCATCGACCCGAACGCCGGCCGCCGCGACGATCGGTACTGACAACGCCCGTGGACGAAACCCCGCTGTACACGGTGATTCCTTTGACCGTATGTGCAGTCCACGCCCGCCTCGATCGTTAGACTGCCTCCCATGCCTCGCCGCGATCCAGCTCCGTCCCGCAACGGGTGGCGGATCACGGCGATCGTTGTTTCAGCGGCGTTAGGTCTCGCCGCGATCTGCCTGGTGGTCTTCTCCCAAACGGCGAAGCAGTCCCAGATCGGTGTCCTGCTCGGCGCCTGGGCAGTGTTCATCGCCGCGCCGACGTTCTTCGGTAATCGCCGGGCGCAGCAGCACGCCGTTCAGCTACGCGAGGCCCAGCAACACGCGATCATGCTGCACGATGCCCAACTCCAGATCGCCCGGCTCCAGGAATCGCAGGTTCAGGCGGCCACCGAAGCCCAGGAATCTCAGGACATCGAGCTCCGGCGGTTCGGCGAGCTGCAGCTCGCCCGCGAGACGGCAGCCCGGCGCGAGGCTGACCTTCGGCTGGAGGTCGCGCTGCGGGGCGAGATCGAGCGGGTGCTGACCGACCAGCTCGGGGCCCTGCGGGATGAGGTTTCCTCGCTGCGTGCCGAGGTCCTGGACAAGCTCGGCGGCCAGTTGCGCCTGGAACGAATCGAAACCACCCGCGTTATCGCCTCCGATCTGGAGGCATTGCAGAGCGAGATCCGGCGTCTGGGTGGCAGCCGCGAGAACCTGGCCGCTCCGGCCGAGCCCAGCGCCAGCCGTGAGCAGTCCATCACCTATGAGACGTCGGTGGCGCCTGGCCGGCCGGAGCGTGCACCGGCTCCGGCCGAGGACGACATCCTTGATGCCGAGGTCATCGAGCAAGAACCGCAATCGCCGCGACCGGCTGCTGCCGAGCCGGTTCAACCGCCCCAGCCGGTGCAACGGGCTGAACAGGTGCAGGCCGAGCGGGTCGCGCCGCCGCAGCCAGAGGGAGCGACTTCTCAGCCGCTGCGGCCAGAGCCGGAGCGACCGCAGTCGGCGCCCGTGCAGCCAGAGCGAGTGGCACCAGAACCCGTGCAGGCCGAGGGGGCGGCTGCCAGTCAGCCTGCCAGCCCCGAACCCGAGCGCCGTCCGGTCGACCCTTTCGCAGGGTTGCCTCGGCTGAGCCCGCTGCCGCCGGAGTTCGCCGACCTGATCGACCCCATCATCGTCCCGAAGTCCGCCGTGGCGCCGGCAGCAGCCGAACAGCCCCCAGCCAACGCCAGCGCCAGCGCCGACGCCAACGCCGGTGCCAACGCAAACGCAAACGCAAACGCCGATGATGCCGATACCCATGGCTCGGGCACTGCCGGGCGTCCCGGCCAGAGCAGCGATAATAGGGATTGGACCGCCGGACGGCAACGCTACGTCGGACGCCGGCGCGCGGCCGGCGAAGCGGACGGAGAGCCAGAGCCGTCCGGGGGACGCCGCCGGGCTCCGGAAGAGGCGCCCGATGACGTCCTCGCCCGCATCCGGTTGCCCTGAGAACAACCTTCGATTGAGCGACTCCGCTCGCTCAGGGACCTGCCGAAAGGTCGCAGGGTCGGGCAGCGGCTCAGATCCAGCCGCGGTCGTCCGGACCGAGTGCCTGGCTTCTCACGAGATCCGAACTGTCGCTGACCTGGCCCGCGACGCCGCGGACCGCCGAATCGATCGACACGCCGGTCTGATCGGCCAGCAGGTACACCAGGTAGCCCAGCTCGCCCAGCCGATCGGGCCAGTCCGCCGGGACGCGGTACGGGCGCCGACCACCTTCGGTGACCGCGTCCGCGCTGGCGGCCAGGCTTCCGAGGGCGGCCTGCAACTGCAGCAGGATGGCCGGAGCGGTCGAATGAGCTTCTGCGCGGTCGGCGGCCGCGGCCACCTCGGCCTGTAGTTCGGTCACAGCCCAAAAGCTAGCGGAGGCCACCCGGGTTCCGGCCGCCGACCTGATCGGAATCCGCGCGGACAGCCCTGAGTGCGTGCGTCCCACGTTGTGGATGTGTGTCAACACACCGCAGGTAGCTGCCCCGGCCCGACTAGGCTTTTCGCCGTGATCGATCCCACCGGCGCACCAAGGCTGCGGGTCGCCGTCATCGGCGTCGGCCGGGTCGGCTCGGTGCTCGGTGCGGCGCTGAGCCGGGCGGGCCACTTCGTAGCCGCGGGCACCGGAGTGAGCGACGAGTCCCGCCGCCGCGCCGAGCGACTCTTGCCCGACGTCCCGCTGATGCCGGCCGATGAGGCGGCCGCGCTGGCGGACCTGGTGCTCATCACGGTGCCGGACGACCAGTTGGCGGGCCTGGTGGCCGGGCTGGCGCGTACCGCCACCTGGCGCGCGGGCCAGCTCGCGGTGCACACCTCGGGTGCCCACGGAATCGCGGTGTTCGCTCCGGCTGAGGAGCTGGGCGTGGTCGGCATGGCGCTGCACCCGGTCATGACCTTCGCCGGGCGGGGGGAGGACCTGCAGCGGCTGGAAGGTGCCGCCTTCGGGGTAACCGCACCGGAGGAGTTCCGGCCCGTTGCCGAGACCCTGGTGATCGAGCTGGGTGGTGAGCCGGTGTGGGTTCCGGAGGCCGCCCGAGCCGGCTATCACGCAGCGCTGTCCATGGGGTCCAACCACCTCGTGACGCTGGTCAACGACTCCGCTGAGGTATTGCGCGCCGCCGGGGTCGAGAATCCCAGCCGGCTGCTCGGCCCGCTGCTGTCGGCGTCGCTGGACAACGCGCTGCGGATCGGCGATGAGGCCCTGACCGGGCCGGTCTCACGGGGTGACAGTGCCACGGTGGCCGCGCACATCGACGCCCTTGCCGGGACGCCGTTCCTCAATCCGTACCTCGCGATGGCTATTCGCACCATGCAGCGGGCGGCGGCGGCCGGACGGCTCAGCGAGGCGCAGTGCATCGAGCTGCTCGCGGTGATCGATCGGGCACCGTCGTGACCGAACTCGTCCGGCTGCGCTCGGAACTGCGGGCCGCGCGGGCCGGACTGCGCGGCACCGTGGGCCTGGTACCCACGTTGGGGGCCCTGCACGCCGGCCACGCGGCGCTGATCGAGCAGGCCCGCGCCCAATGCGACGCGGTCGTCGTCAGCATCTTCGTCAACCCCATGCAGTTCAACCAGGCCGAGGACCTCGAGCGTTATCCCCACCCGCTCGCCGAGGACCTCGCACTGTGCGAGAAGTCCGGCGCCGACCTGGTGTGGAATCCGAGCGTGGCTGAGGTCTATCCTGGCGGACCGGCGCAGGTCTGGGTGACGGCCGGTGCGCTGGCGAACCAGCTCGAAGGCCCCGAGCGCCCCGGCCACTTCGACGGGGTGCTCACCGTCGTCATGAAGCTGTTCGTCGCGGTGCGTCCGGATCAGGCGTTCTTCGGCGAGAAGGACTACCAGCAGCAGACCCTGATCCGGCGGATGGTCGCCGAGTTCGGGATGGACGTCGAGGTCTGCTCGGTGACGACCGTGCGTGATCCGGACGGCCTGGCGCTGTCGAGCCGCAACGTGTTCCTGTCCCCGGACGAGCGCCGGTCGGCCCTTGCCTTGCCGGCGGCGCTGGAAGCCGGGCGCGCCGCGGCGGGCGACGCCGAGGCCGTACTGCACGCGGCGCGCGCGGTGCTCGCCGCCGAAGCAGGCGTGCAGCTCGACTATCTGGAACTGCGCGCGCCCGACTTGGGACCGGCGCCGCCCGCAGGGCCGGCCAGACTGCTGGTTGCCGCCACGGTCGGCGCCACCCGCCTCATCGACAACCTCGGGATCGAGCTGCGCACATGAACCTGCCCCAACGGCTTCTCGCGCCGGCACCCGGCTGGATCGTCGATACCGACGTGGTCGTAGTCGGTTCGGGTGTTGCGGGGCTCACCACGGCGCTTCGGATCGCGGGCGCCGGGCTGCCGGGTTCCGTGCCGACCGGCCTGCGAGTCATGGTCGTCACGAAGGACGTGCTGGCCGCGGGCTCGACCCGGTGGGCCCAGGGCGGTATCGCGGCGGCCCTCGGCCCGGACGACACCCCACAGGAGCACCTGCGCGACACGCTCGTCGCTGGCGTCGGGCTTTGTGATCGCGCCGCTGTGCAGGTGCTCGTGGACGAGGGGCCGGCCGCGGTGCGCGAACTCGTCGAGCTCGGCACCCGTTTCGACCGTTCCAGCACCGGTGAGCTCTCCCTGACCAGGGAGGGCGGCCACCACCGCGACCGGATCGCGCATGCCGGCGGCGATGCCACCGGAGCCGAGATCGAGCGGGCCTTGGTCAGCGCTGTGCTGGCGAGCCCGGGCATCGAAGTCATCGAACACGCGCTGGTCCTCGATCTGCTGCCGACCGCGTCCGGCGGCGTGGGCGCCGTGACGTTGCACGTGATGGGTGAGGGTGAGCTGGACGGCGTCGGTGCGGTTCGCGCCAAGGCAGTCGTGCTCGCCACCGGTGGCATTGGCCAGGTGTACGCCTCGACGACCAACCCGCCGGTGTCCACCGGAGACGGCGTCGCCGCCGCGCTGCGGGCCGGCGCGGTCGTCCGGGATCTCGAGTTCGTACAGTTCCACCCGACCGTGCTGTGGCTCGGAGATTCCGCGTCCGGTCAGCAGCCGCTCGTCAGCGAGGCTGTCCGGGGCGAGGGGGCGTTCTTGGTCGACGACGCCGGCGTCAGGTTCATGCAGGGCCAGCACGAGTTGGCCGACCTGGCCCCGCGCGACGTGGTGGCCAAGGCGATCCTGCGCCGCATGCGTGAGACCGGGACCCAGCACGTGTGGCTCGACGCCCGCGAGTTCGGGACGGAGAAGTGGCGGGTGCGGTTCCCGACGATCCTGACCACCCTGCTATCGGTCGGCATCGACCCGGTCAGTCAGTTGATCCCGGTGGCCCCGGCCTGTCACTACGCCTCGGGCGGGATCGCGACCGATCTAGCCGGCCGGACGACGGTCCAGGGCCTGTACGCGTGTGGCGAGGCGGCCTGCACCGGGGTGCACGGGGCGAACCGCCTCGCTTCGAACTCCCTGCTGGAAGGCCTCGTGTTCGGTCGCCGGATCGCAAGCGACATCCTGGCCTCGATCCAGCCGGGTGCACCCCTGCCGGAGCTGGGCGTGGACGTGCGCGGCATGGGCATCGCATCCTCGGGCATCAGGCAGCAGTTGCAGCAACAGATGTCGGCCGATGTCGGGGTGCTGCGCGATGCGGCCGGCCTGGCGCGAGCCTCGTCGGTACTGCAGAAGCTGTCGGCCCGGCTCAGTCGTGATCCCCGCACCGAGAGCTGGGAGGCCACCAACCTGCTCACCGTCGCCAGCGCGCTGGTTGCCGCCGCGGCGCGAAGGCAGGAGACCCGTGGCGCACACTGGCGAGAAGACTTCGGTGAGCGCGACGATGAGCGCTGGCTGGGCCACCTGGATCTGCGGCTGAGCCGGGATGGCATGGTGGCCACCGACTACATCCCGGGCGACCAGAGCGGCAGCCCGACCGTTGCGGAGGTGGCACACCGATGATCGAACCCGCGGTCCTGCAAGCGATCGCTGACGCCGGGCTCGATCCGGCCGGGGTTGCCGCCGTGGTGACCACCGCGCTGGCCGAGGATCTCGCCGACGGCCCTGACGTGACCACGGCAGCCACCATCGACGCAGGCCAGCTGGGTGTTGCCCATGCGGTTACCCGCCAGACCGGTGTGGTCGCCGGGTTGCCGGTCGCGGCGCTGGTGTTCGAGATCGTCGGAGAAGGCCGCGTTCAGGTCGAGCTGGTGGCTGACGACGGCGAGATCGTCGAACCGGAACAGCTGCTGCTGAGCGCCCGCGGTCCGGTGCGTGACCTGTTGACCGCTGAGCGCACCGCGTTGAACCTGCTCACTCACCTGTCCGGCGTGGCCACCCTCACCCGCCTGTGGGTGACCGCGGTGGCCGATACTGCCGCTCAGATCCGCGACACCCGCAAGACGATGCCGGGCCTGCGGGCGCTGGAGAAGTACGCGGTGCGCTGCGGCGGCGGCGTGAACCACCGGATGTCACTCTCGGATGCGGCCTTGATCAAGGACAACCATGTCGCCGCGGCCGGCTCGGTCGCTCGCGCCTTCGAGCTGGTCAAGGCTGCCGCGCCCGAGCTGCCGGTCGAGATCGAGGTCGACACCGTCGAGCAGTGCGCCGAGGCGCTCCAAGCGGGTGCTGACCTGATCCTGCTCGACAACATGAGCCCGGCGGAGATGCGGCGCTGTGTCGAGCTGGCCTCAGCCGGACGCAGCGGTGTGCGGCTCGAGGCGTCCGGCGGCCTGTCCTTGCACAACGCGGCCGAGGTCGCGGCGACGGGCGTGAGCTACCTGGCGGTCGGCGCGCTGACCCACTCGGTGCCGGCGTTGGACATCGGCCTGGATCTGCAGAGCGCGCAGCTCCCGGCCGGGACGGGTAGCGCCTAGATGTTGCTCACTATCGACATCGGCAACACCAACACGGTGCTGGGCGTCTTCGAGGGCGACAAGCTCGTGCATTCGTGGCGGATCAAGACCGATGCCCGCAATACCGCCGATGAGCTGATGCTGACGTTCAAGGGATTGCTGCAGGAGGTGCCGATCACCGGCATCGCGGGTTGCTCGACGGTTCCGGCGGCCTTGCACGAACTGCGGACCATGCTGAGCCGCTACTGGCCGGTGCTGCCAACGGTCCTGGTGGAACCGGGCATCAAGACCGGCGTCGCGCTGCTGTTCGACAACCCCAAAGAAGTGGGCGCCGACCGCATAGTGAACACCCTCGCCGCGCACCACCTCGTTACCGGCCCAGCGATCGTGGTCGACTTCGGGACCTCGACCAACTTCGACGTGGTCAGTGGCAAGGGCGAATTTCTCGGAGGTGCGCTGGCGCCCGGGATCGAGATCTCACTGGACGCCCTCGCCGCCCGAGCCGCCCAGTTGCGCAAGGTGGAACTGGTGAAACCCCGCTCGGCGATCGGCAAGAACACCGTGGAGGCGCTGCAGTCGGGCATCCTCTACGGCTTCGCCGGTCAGGTTGACGGGTTGGTGCGACGGATTGCGGCCGAGCTGGTGCCACCTGATCCCGACTCGGTCGAGGTGATCGCAACCGGCGGACTGGCCTCGCTCGTCGTGGAGCACTGCCAGACCGTCGATCGTCACGAGCCCGATCTCACCCTGCTCGGGCTGAGGCTCATCTTCGAACGCAATACCTGACT
>JAVEES010000093.1 GCA_030840285.1 Pseudonocardiales bacterium | reverse complement strand
CACCATCGCGACCGCCCTCCAACTCGCCGCCTCCTTCGCCGCGTCCGTCATCGTCATTGCCGCCGGATACCCCGACCTGGTGCTGCCGGCGATTGCCATCACCATCGGCCCGCTGCTTCTCTGGCTTGATCACCACGTGCATATCCCACGGCTGCGCCCAGTGGGCTGGGTCCTCATCGTCGGACCGGTGCTGCTTGCCATCACCCTGTCCGGCACGGCGCTCGCCGCCAGCACCGGCATCGCCGCCGGCATCCTGCTGCTGGGAACAGCCGCAGCGGGGTTCCACGACCTCGCGAGCAGCCGCGGGAGGATTTCATGAGGCTTGTGAAGGCGATTGATGCGCGATCGGCTGTGCTGACAGGTGTTGCCGCCGTCGTCGTCCATTTCTCGAGGAGACGCTATTTGAGGTGGGGTGCGACGGAGGAGGAGGTGGATATCGCGCTGCCCGGCGACGCGATCCTGGCGCCCGCGGACCTGACCGCGACTCGTGCCGTGACGGTGCATGCCGCGGCTGATGATGTCTGGCCATGGATCGCACAGCTCGGCCAGGGCCGAGCCGGCTTCTACAGCTATGACTTCCTGGAGAACATGGTCGGGTGCAACATCCACAGCGCCGACCGGATCGTTGCCGAGTGGCAGGTCATCGAGGTCGGTGACCAAGTAAATCTCTATCCCGCTGTGGGCCTGAGCGTCGCCCACGTCGAGCCCGGGCGGGCCCTGGTCCTGCGAGGCGGGCTACCAATGGGCCCGGGGCGGCAGCCGCCATACGACTTCACCTGGGCCTTCGCCCTGAACACCGGGCCCGGTGACACAACGCGGCTGATCGTTCGCGAACGCTACCGCTACTCGCGACGCTGGGCTGCCTTGCTCATCGAGCCCGTCTCGTTGATCAGCTTCGTGATGAGCCAGCGAATGCTGCGCGGCATCAGAGAACGTGCAGAGCGACAGACCTCCGCGGCTCGAGGGCGGCCGGTTGGTGATGAGACGGTGCGAGAGCTACCGAGGCGCCATGTGTTCGGCGGGAGGAACGATGTCGGTTCACGTGTACGAATCGAGTATTGATCTGTACTGGCTTCCGCTCGGAGCGGGCGGCAGATCGGTGCGGTGGAATGGACGG
Source organism: Pseudonocardiales bacterium (assembly GCA_030840285.1). Classification (GTDB taxonomy): domain Bacteria; phylum Actinomycetota; class Actinomycetes; order Mycobacteriales; family Jatrophihabitantaceae; genus Jatrophihabitans_A. Next base: position 2,562 of record JAVEES010000093.1, on the reverse strand, counting down.
CTGCTTGAAGCCGTGACCGCGCGACGTGACCACCGCGCCACCGAAGATCTCTATCACTCCGCGCTGGAAGTGCGTGAGCGAGACCGCAGGTTCGTGATCGAGATGGCGCCGGTGTGGGACGATGGCGCCACTGATCGTGGAGTCGTCTCCGAGGGGCCTGTCGGAGCGAGATGGCTCGGCCGTTCGCGGCTATTTCGCTACGAGATCCGCCGCTGGCGTGATGGGCGTATCGCGGATGTAGCCGAGGCCGTGGCCAGCCCCCAACGGATGAGTGACAACACCCAACAGGCCGCTGATCTGCTCGAAGTCGTCACGTCGGTGCCGTCCCTGACGTGGGGACGCGACGAACTTGGGGCAGGAGACATGTGGAACTCGAACTCGCTGACCTCATGGCTACTCGCACGCACCGGTCACGACATGACGATGATCAACCCGCCTCCCCACGGCCGAGCCCCCGGATGGCACGCGGGCTTGGCCCTCGCATCCCGCCAAGATGGATGTCGCCGTCATGTCCGGGGTAATCGCGCGGAACGCCCCGCGGAAGACCTTTACCTTCGCCGTTTGGGACTTAGGACTCTGCAATCGCCTGCGTCACCGGAGGATCGTCAGGCACACGGGCTTTAGGAGCGGCGAGCGAGTCTCGCCACAGGCTAGGGAGGTTGGCAGATGCCGACGACTATTGATACGACTCAGACAACGATACTCAAGCGCGCGGCCATCAGAGCCTCCCTCGCTCCGTCGGTACACAACACCCAGCCATGGCAGCTGGTATTGACTGCGAGTTCGTTGGAGATTCGCGCCGATTGGACGCGCCAGCTGCACGTGCTCGACCCTTCGAAACGCCAGCTGCTGATCAGCTGTGGTTGTGCCCTGTTCAACGTTCGGGTGGTCCTCGCGGCCGACGGCTACGACGCAGTCACCGAGCGCTTTCCCGATCCGGCACAGCCCGATCTGATTGCGCGAGTATCGCTGCCCGAATCGCGATCCGAGTGGCTCCCGATCGGTGCGCTGGACCCGATGATCGACCGCCGCCAGACCAACCGTCGACGATTCGAGAACGCCGAGAGAGTTTCGGCTGAATCTCTGTCCGCCTTCGTCTCCGCGGCAAACGCCGAGGACGCCGAACTCTTTGTCATCCAGGAGCCCGAACATCGCGTGGTGACCGCGAGCCTGAGTCAGCGAGCCGATGCCATCCAGAACACAGACCCGGCCTACCGCGCGGAGATCCGAGCCTGGACAACAGCAGATCCGCAACGCCGAGACGGCGTTCCGGCGATGGCCGTCCCGCACGTGGATGCCGGCGCAGGCGATGAGGTTCCGATTCGCGACTTCGACACCCACGGCATGGGTTGGCTACCAACCAGAACCGAATCGTCATCGCACCAGTGCCTCCTGTTGTTAGGAACCCGATCAGACGACCCAACATCGTGGGTTCGCGCCGGCGAAGCACTCGAGCGCATCTGGTTGGAGGCCACGGCCCGGAACTACGTGGCCAGCCCGCTTACTCAGGTTGTCGAGATTCCCGCGACCCGGGAAAGGCTGCGTGCAGAACTCAATCTGCCGATGCACCCACACATGCTGCTTCGGGTCGGACGGGCAGCCACCACTCCCACCAGCCGGCGCCGGCCACTCGAGGACGTGCTTGTCGAACGAGATCTGTAAGTAAGGCCGTTGGACCCTAGGCCGCTCGTCGACGATCAGGGAGCGTTGGCACCATCGCAGCGGCACGGCGTGCTCGCCGACGCCGCCGGTGAAGATGAGGCCGTCCCATCGGTCCAAGGTGGCCTCGCGGCCAGCGGTATGAACGTGAGAGTGATGGCCTCCGACGAAGAGGCTGTCATGGACCGACAAGCCAGGGAACTGCTCGCAGGTGAACGCTATCCGCGTTGACTCGAGTCTGGGCCGTTCTGAACCAACATCCGTGAACAAGGTGAGCAGATGACAATCATGTCGAAGCTAGCGATATCTGAGGCGCTACGTCGCGCGGCAGTACGCTCCACCCTCGCGCCGTCGGTACACAACACCCAACCCTGGCGGTTCGTGCTCAACGCGAACTCGTTGGCGATTCACGCAGACTGGGATCGACAGCTGAAAGTTCTCGACCCCGCCGGACGGCAACTTCTGATCAGCTGTGGCTGTGCGTTGTTCAATGCTCGCGTCGTACTGGCTGCGATGGGCTTCGACGCCGCGGTCGAGCGATTTCCTGATCCGACGCGCGCCAGCCTGCTCGCACGGCTGACGGTGTCGAAAGAGTCATCCGAGGCTGACCCGATCGCGGCTTTCGATGCAGTGCTCGAGCTCCGCCAGACCAATCGCCGACGCTTCGCTGATGACGCCGTCCCGGCCGACGTAGTAGAGGCCCTGATCGAGGCCGCTCGCAGCGAGCAAGCCCAGTTGATGCAGATCACGACGATGGAGCATTTGCTGATCACGGCGAGCCTGAGCAACCAGGCAGATCGGTTGCAGAACTCAGACCCGGCCTACCGCGCTGAGATTCGTCGATGGACCACTGATGACGCAGGACGGCGGGACGGCGTGCCAGCGCGCGCGGTGCCGCATGTG
>JAVEES010000340.1 GCA_030840285.1 Pseudonocardiales bacterium | reverse complement strand
GACCAGCCCCGCCGCGGCTTTGAGCGGGGTTGCGAGCAGTCCCTCGGCCCCCTGCGCTCGTAACCACCCGGCGCGCTCGAACCACTGCTGGATGTGTGTTCCGGCCGGTTGCTCGACGGCCTGGGGTACGTCCTCGCACACCACGCGGGCGCCCTCGGAGTCCGTACGCCGGAGGTTGATGAGGCCCATCCCGACCGCGATGACCCCGGCCTCGGCGAACCAGTCCAGCCAGTGCTCGTACTGCTCACGCCAGCGCGGCGAGTTCGGTCCCAGGCCCGCGTCGCGCAGCCACAGGGCCACATACTCGCCCGGTTCGGCAACCTCGCGCTGCCAGATCCATGCCTCACAGCCGGCGGGGACCCAGGCGGTCAGCCGTTCCTGCCACTCCTGCTCGGCGCTGATCTGCCAGTTGCCGAGCAGCTGCGCCGTACCGTCCGGGTTCAGCAACCCTGGAAGTCCGCCGACGAGCTTGCGCGAGACCTCGTCGCCGGCCAGACCGCTGTCTCGGTAGGTGAAGCCGCCGTTGCCGGCCTGCAAGCCAGGTCCCACGATGAACGGCGGGTTGCAGACGATGGTGTCGAAGCGCTGATCCTCGACCGGTTCGAGGAACGAGCCGCGGCGAAGGTCCAGGTCAAGGCCGTTTAGGGCGGCCGTGGTCGCCGCCATCCGCAATGCCCGCACGCTGATATCGGTGGCCGTTACCGAGGTGGCGTGGCGGCTCAGATGCAGTGCCTGCACGCCTGAGCCGGTGCCGAGGTCGAGCGCCGTGCGGACCGGTCGTCGAATCGTGGCTTGGGCGAGGGTGATCGCCGCCGAGCCGATGCCGAGCACATGTTCGGCGTCCAGGACGGTGGCGCGGACGTCGGCGCCGAGGTCAGAGATTACCCACCAGTCCGGTCCGCCGGCCTCGGAGTAGGGGCGCAGATCCAGGGCCGCTCGAACCTCGCCCGCGGACCTGGTGATCAGGCCGGCCGCAACCGCCGTGTCGATCGCCAGTGGATGCAGGGCCCGCGCCGCCGCAGCATCGGAGACCGCGGCGCCGACCAGGAACAACCTGACCATCGTCTCGGCCGGTGAACTGCCTCTGGTGAGCCTGTCGACGCCCGCCAGATCAGAACGGGACAGCGCCGCCTCGCCGGCCAGCCCCAGCACCTCGCGGACGGCATGAGCGCTGAAGTCGCGGTGGAGCGCTGTGCGCAGCGCGTCGATAGCGTCGCGGTCGAGCAATGGCTCGATCTGATTCGTCATCAGGGATCCAGCAACGGGCCGGCGAATTCCTCGATCGCCTGCGCCGTGGCCTCCGGTTGCCGCAGCTGCAGATCGTGACCACCGGCGATCTCGACGTTCCTGGCACCGGGGATCATGCTGCTCAATGCCTCGACAGTGCGCCGCGGAATCACCTGATCGTCCTTGCCGGTCAGGATCAGGGTCGGCACGGTGATCGAGGGAAGCGCCGCGGTCACCTCGTCCAATTGGGAGACCAGCGCCCGCTGTTCGGACAGGAAACTGCGCCAGATCGGGCGGTGTTGCATCGCCGCTCCGCTGGCCCAGGCGTAGGGCGCGTCGGCATCGGATAGGTGCTGCCCCAGCACGGAAGCCGCGTGCCTGCTCACCGGACGCAGGCCGATGCCCAGCATGCTGAAGGACAGCAACTCGCCCAGCGCAGGGGCGGCCAGGACGCGATCGATGCGCAACAGGCAGGACGGTCCGATAGATGCCATCAAAATGAGGCCGGCAAGCGCGCCGGGCTCGCCCGAGGCGAACATCGCGGCCGCCCCACCCGCCCAGCTGTGCCCGACCACCACTACGGGCCCCGCCCCGAAACGCCGAAGCCAGCCACCCAACCAGGAGGCATTTCCGGCGAAGTCGGTGGCCGCCAACCGGTTCGCTCCGTAACCCGGACGGTCGGGCACGGCAATCCTGACCCGCCGGTTCAGGCGCGAACGCAACGCACGGCGCAGGGCCCAGAAGCTGGCCGATGAGTCGGGCTGTCCGTGCAACAGCACGAGCGTGGGGCGAGGCACCACCACATCGTGCCGCATTCGCCCGACAGGGCGGTTCGCAAGCCCGCAACGGTGGCACGATGGGCAGGTGCGCACGCGCAGACGGCACGCCGAGCGTCCGGTCCTGATCACTGAGGCCCGGGCCAGCGGTGACGATCAGTTCGACCGCAGGCGGCGGCGTTACCTCATCATGATGGCGATGCGAGCCATCTGCATCGTGGCCGCTGCCGCGACGGTAGGAATCTCGGGCTGGCTCGCCGCTGCGTTCGTCGGGGCGTCGCTGGTGCTGCCGTGGACGGCCGTGTTGCTTGCCAACGATCGGCCGCCGAAGGAAGCCCTCAGGTTCCGGCGATTCCTGCCTGGCTCGCCCTCAGCCGACTACCGCCAGCTGACCGACGGATCCTCCGAGGCCGATCAGTCAGCCCACACCCATCCAGTCATCGAGCTCTGAGCCGCTGCGGCCCGGGGGAGCCTGCGGACCTGGGCGCTGCGAGCGCGGCAGTGGCACAATCGTGGCCGTGAGCACCCAGACCCTTGAATCGCCGAAGACATCTGACGCCGACACCGGCAACGAGATGTTCCACTACGTGCGCAAGAGCAAGATCACCGAGAGCGCCGTGCTGGGCAACCTCGTCCAGGCGTTGTGCGGTGAGGTCTTTCCGGTGACCAAGGCGCCCAAGCCCGGATCGCCGGTGTGCCCGGCCTGCAAAGAGATCTATGAATCCATGCCGCCGGGCGATTCGGACTGATCCTCGGCAAGTTCGGCCTGATCCTCGGCAAGACTGCGCCATTTGCGGCTCGGCGAGCCGCGTCGCGGCTTCGACGGGTAGGTGTACTCGATCGCCGCGTTGAACTCCGCGCCCAGCAGAACTCCCAGAGCGAGCAGGAAGAAGAACAACAGCGCCGCAATCGGGGCGGCCAATGTCCCGTAGGCATGGTTGTGCGCGACGATGAACGAGATGTAGGCCCGCAGGCCGGCTGATCCGAGCATGAAGATGATCATCGCCAGAACGGCGCCGGGTACGCCGCGCCGCCACGGGAGCCGCCGCGGGGGAGCGAGGTGGTAAAGGCTCGTCAGCCCCGCGAGCAGGAACAGGATGACGACCGGCCAGTAGGCGTCGTTGACGAGCCGGTCGGCGGTGCGCCGGGCCTCGGTAGGGAACAGCTTGACCAGCAGCGTGGGACCAAGAACCAGGCCGGGCAGGGCGACGACGCCGATCACGATCGAGCCCAGATAGATCCAGAGAGCCAGCAGCCGACTGCGCACGGCGCCCCGCAGGTCACGCATGTCGTAGGCGATGGTGATGGTGTTGACGAAGGTGGCCGTCGCCGAGGAACCCGCCCACAGTGCCAGCAAGAAGCCGATCGAGACGATGTCACCACGGCCTTCGCTCAGGACCTGGCGGACCAGCGGCGCGATCAACTGGTCGACGACCTCCGCGCTGAACGCCCTGGAGAAGCCGTCCAGCAGGTTGCTCTGCACGCTGCTCACGGTGTCGGTTCCGGCCCACTGCGAGAAGTACCCCAGGGCCGCCAAGAGTGCGAGGAAGAGCGAGGGCAGCGACAGCAACTGCCAGAAGGCAGCCTCGGCCGACAGGCCCAGAACCCGATCGTGCCACGCCTTGGAGATGGTCCGGCTCGCCAGGCTACGCACCCTCCGCTGGCTGATCATGAGGTCTGAGTCTGCCGACCGTCTCGCCATAAAGCACATCGGGACACGCCAGGGCGCCTGTGACGTGACGCCACCGATACGTGTCGCTACGGTCTGGGTGTGGATCCCGGCACGACCCAGCTGTCCTTGGATCTGGTCGGAGTCTTCGTCTTCGCCCTGTCCGGAGCGCTGGCTGCCGTCCGTGCCCGCCTCGACCTGTTCGGAGTCGTCGTGGTGGCCACGGTCACCGCGCTGGGCGGCGGGATCGTGCGCGACACGCTGCTGGCCCAGAACCCGCCGTACGCGCTGCGTCACTGGCCCTACCTGGTCGTCCCGGTGGTCGCGGCCGCGGTCGTGTTCGGGTGGCATCCGCACGTCGCACGGCTGAGGAAGCTGGTCCTCGTCCTCGATGCCGCAGGCCTCGGCCTGTTCACCGTCACCGCGACCCAGAACTCGCTCCAGACAGGTCTGGGAGTGGCAGCCGCCTCGATGATCGGTGTCACGACCGGTATCGGTGGCGGCGTCATCCGCGACGTCCTGCTCCGCCAGATCCCCGTGGTGCTGCAGCGTGAGATCTATGCCGTGGCAGCCCTGATGGGTGCCGGCCTGGTGTGCCTGGGCAGCGCGATGCATCAGCTGCACGCGCCCTGGCTCATCGCCACGGCGGCGGTGGTGTTCGGTGTCCGGATGCTGGCGCTGGTGCGGCACTGGTCAGCGCCGACCGCGCGAAATCTGGAGGATCAGGCCGGCGGCTGATCCGGTTCCTGCCGTTGCTTTCGGCTCAATCTCGCCTTCGAGCGGGTCGTTGGGCATCGTTGCCGCGTCGGCCAGCTAGCCTGGTCATGCCGGTTGATCAACGAGTGGAAGGGGCGGCGTCGATGTCTCAACGCCGCACGACCGGTGGTCGGCTGCGTGCCTGGCAGCGAGATGCTCTCGCAAAATATGAGACCGAGGCCCGCAAGGATTTTCTGGTAACCGCGACGCCCGGCGCCGGCAAGACGACTTTCGCTCTCGCCCTGGCGGTGGGTCTGCTGTGCCGGCGGGTGATCGAACTGGTCGTCGTGGTGGCTCCGACAGATCACCTCAGGACGCAGTGGGCCGAGGCCGCCGAGAAGATCGGCATCGCCCTGGACCCCGGTCTGAGCAACGCCGTGGGTCCTGTGCCGGCCGACCTGCACGGCTACGTCACGACGTACGCCCAGGTCGCCGGAAAGCCCACCCTGCACGCGGCCAGGTCGACGGCCAAGCGGAGTCTGGTGATCTTCGATGAGATCCACCATGCCGGGGACGGATTGTCCTGGGGCGATGCGGTCTCGGTGGCCTTCGACGGGGTCGCCCGGCGGGTGTGCCTCACCGGTACGCCGTTCCGGACGAATGTCGCCGAACGGATCCCCTTCGTCCGCTACGAGCCGGACGGCGAGGGCGGTCTCATGTCGACCGCGGACTACAGCTACGGCTACACCGACGCGCTGCGAGACCATGTCGTCCGGCCTGTGGTGTTCGCCGCCTACACCGGTGTCAGCCGGTGGCGGAACTCCGCCGGCGAGGTCATCGCCGCGTCCCTCACCGAGGCCGGAACCAAGTCGACCGAGCAGGCCGCCTGGCGTACCGCGCTGGATCCGAAGGGTGATTGGGTTCCGCATGTCATCGCGGCCATGGATGAGCGGCTGACCCACCTTCGCGACTCGGGTATGCCGGATGCCGCGGGGTTGGTGCTGGCCTCAGATCAGGACGACGCCAGGGCGTACGCCGAGATCGTCGAGCGCGTGACGGGGGAGCGGCCCTACCTGATCCTGTCCGATGACCCCAAGGCCAGTGCCAAGATCCACCAGTTCGGCGAAGGCGGAGCTCGGATCGCGGTCTGCGTCCGGATGGTGTCCGAAGGTGTCGACGTTCCCAGAGCCGCCTGCCTTGCGTGGTTGACCAGCTACCGCACCCCGCTGTTCTTCGCACAGGCGGTTGGCCGCGTGCTGCGCTCGCGGGGACGTCACGAGTCCGCGACCGTGTTTCTGCCCGCCGTCCGGCCGCTTCTTGCGCTGGCAGCCGAGATCGAGACCGAACGCAATCACGTCCTGCCTCCGCCAGCCGGACCGGCCGAGTCCTTGGACCTGGTCGACGACCTGGTTCAGGAGCAGCCGGAGAACGCCGCGGACGGGCTGTTGAAGGAGTGGGAGGCTCTGGAGGCGGAGGCACAGTTCGCCCACGTCCTGCACGGCGGCCGCGCCGTCACACCGGGCCACCTGGCCGCGGTGAACCCCGAGGACGAGGACTACCTGGGCCTGCCCGGACTGCTGTCGCCTGAGCAGACTGCCGCGCTGCTGGCTCAGCGCGACGGAGAGCTTCGCAAACGCGCTTCACGTGCACGGCAGGGGCACCTACTCCAGAGCCCCGCAGACCTCGACCAGCAGGCGCCTAGCGGCGAGCAGGGCGTGGCTGCGGCCTCCGCCCAGGGTCTGGCCCAGAGCAGCGGAGGCTGGCGCGCGGCCGCGGACCTGCGCCGCGAGATCAACCGGTTGGTCGCTGTGCTCGCGGCGCGCACCGGTACGCCTCATGGCGCGGTGCACGCCCAGCTTCGAAGCGCGGTGCCTGGGCCGGCATCCGCATCGGCATCCGCGGAGCTGCTTCAGGCGCGCCGAGAGCACTTGATGGGCCTGATCTGACGGGTCCGAGTCGGGGATATCCG
>JAVEES010000279.1 GCA_030840285.1 Pseudonocardiales bacterium | reverse complement strand
TCTCCGACGTAGTGCCGCCGGTAAGCATCCACGGCGGCCGGCACGCGTTGTTCGCCTATCAGGGGAGGCAGCGAATGCCAGAAGGGCGGCCCCAGCAGGGAGCGAGCGGTCGCCTCGTCCACCCACTCGACTCTCAGCTCGGCGAACACCTTTCGAAGCGAGGACAGGATGCCGGGCGCGGAATCGCTGAGGGTGCCGTCGAGGTCGAACAGGACCGTCGAGATCACTGCTGGTTCCTCGCTTCGCCGATTCCATGCCAGTGGTTTCGCTCTGCGGCCATGGTCAATTCCCGACGAAGTCGGCCTTGCCAGGGCCGTTGGAAAGAAACGACTCGATCCCACGCTGCTTGTCCTCGGTCGCGAACAGGCTCGCGAACAGGAAGGCCTCGAGCTTCAGGCCGGTGGCAAGGTCAGCGTTGAGTCCCTGGTCGATCGCCGCCTTCGCTGCCCGCAACGCCAGCGCGGGGCCGCTCGCGAACTTCTCAGCCATCGCCCGGGCCGTCGGGTAGACCTGCTCGGCGGGGACGACCACGTCCACCAGGCCGATGTCGAGCGCCTCCGCGGCGTCGACGAACCGGCCGGTGTAGATGAGGTCCTTGGCTTTGGCCGGCCCCACCAGGCGCGGAAGTCGCTGGGTGCCGCCGGCGCCCGGGATGATGCCGAGCAGGATCTCGGGCTGGCCCCAGCGGGCGCTGTCCGCGCTGATCCGGAAGTCGGCAGTCAGCGCCAGCTCGCAGCCGCCGCCGAGCGCATAGCCGGTGACCGCGGCGATCACCGGCTTGGGGATGTTGGCCACCGCATCCAGCGCGCCGGTCAGGTCCGGGCCCCGGCGCTGCATCTCTTGCGGGGACATGACGTGGAACTCCTTGACGTCAGCGCCGGCGACGAAGACCTTCTCGCCCCCATAGAGGATTACCGCGCGGATGTCCTCGCGGCGGGAGCACTCCTGCGCGGCTGACCTCAGGCCGTCCTGAATCTCGCTGTTCAGAGCGTTCACCGGCGGGCGATCCACCCGGATCGTCGCCACCGCGCCCTCGACCTCGAGCCGTACGGTATCCGTCACGCGCTGCCTCCTCTCTGGGTGCGGGCATCCGTCCCGCCGGGTGGAACTCTGCACCGGAGCCTAACGACGAACGGGTCACACCGCCCGCGCTGTGCCGACGGCGCGGGTCACACCGCCCGCGCGAAGTACCTGCCGTCGCGGCGCTCGACATTGAGCGGGACCCCGAACGTCTGGCTCAGCAGCTCTGAGGTCAGCACCTGCTCCAGCAATCCCTGGGCGACGACCTTGCCTTCGCGAAGTAGCAGCCCATGGCTGACGCCGACCGGGATCTCTTCGACGTGGTGAGTCACCAGCACCGAGGCCGGCGCCTCGGAATCCGCGGCAAGCACGGACAGGCGCCGCATCAGTTCCTCACGGCCACCGAGGTCCAGGCCGGCCGCCGGCTCGTCCAGGAGCAGCAACTCCGGATCCGTCATCAGGGCGCGCGCGATCTGCACCCGTTTGCGCTCACCCTCGCTCAGGGTGCCGTAGGTTCGCTCAGCCAGCTCGCCCACGCCGAAGCGATGCAGAAGCGCCCGCGCCCGGCGGACGTCGAGGCGGCCATAGGCCTCACGCCATCGGCCGATCACCCCGTAGCCTGCCGAGACCACCACGTCGATCACCAGTTCAGCGGACGGGATCCGCTGAGCCAGGGCCGCGGAGGACAGTCCTATCCTCGGCCGCAGCTCGAAGACGTCCACCGCGCCGAGTCGCTCGCCGAGTATCCCGACCGTGCCCGAGGTCGGATGCAGGGTCGCGGCGGCGATCTGGAGCAGCGTGGTTTTGCCTGCGCCGTTCGGGCCGAGGATCACCCAGCGCTCGTCCTCCTCGACCGTCCAGTCGAGCGAGTCGAGCAGCAACTTGGTACCGCGACGCACCGTCACCTGCTGGAGTTGCAGGGTCGCGTCCGGATTCACCTCGAACTCGTCCTCGGCCACTGCACTATCCAACCGCACCGCCGGTACGGTGCTCGCCACCGGGCACCTCATCGGCGCTTACCGGCGGCTGCCCCGCTTGGGTGAACGGCGCGTAGGGTCCGTCTGGATGGAACCTTCCAACGACCTCAGTCAGGTGCTGGGCCGGCGCCTCGGGACACCGGCTTCGGCCCTGGTGGCCTGGCCGGGCAATGCGCTCAAGCTCGGCGCCAGCTGGGACGGCGAGGGCACGAACTTCGCGGTGTACTCCCCCACGGCTACCCGTGCCGAAGTCTGCCTCTTCGATGCGGCCGGCGCTGAGCACGCGGTTGAGCTGGCCGAGCACCATTTCCACATCTGGCACGGCTACATTCCCGGCGTCAATCCGGGCCAGCGATACGGTTACCGGCTCTCCGGGCCGGACGACCCGAGCCAGGGGCTCCGCCACAACAGCGCCAAGCTGCTGATCGACCCGTACGCCAGGGCGATCGACGGTGACTTCGTCGACAATCCGGCCTGCTATGACAACGACCTCGATTCGGCGCCCTACGTGCCGCGCTCGGTCGTCGTGCTCGACGGATTCCCGTGGGGCCACGATCACCGGCCGGCGACGCCCTGGGACGACACGATCATCTACGAGCTACATGTCAAGGGCTTCACCGCACAGCACCCGGGCATCCCCCAGGAGCTGCGCGGCACCTACGCCGGGCTGGCACATCCCGCGGCCATCTCCTACCTGAAGGATCTGGGCATCACCGCGGTCGAATTGCTTCCGATACATCAGTTCGTCAGCGAGCCGTCCCTGCAGCGTCGCGGCGCCAAGAACTATTGGGGCTACAACTCCATCGGGTTCTTCGCCCCGCATGCCGCCTACGCGACGCACACCGGACGCCTTGGCGGCAACCAGGTCCGTGAGTTCAAGGCGATGGTCCGGGCGCTGCACGCGGCAGGCATCGAGATCATCCTCGACGTGGTGTACAACCACACCGGTGAGCTGGGCCCGGACGGTCCGATCCTGGCCTTTCGCGGCCTGGACAACCCCGGCTACTACCGGCTCGATCCGAATGATCGCTCGCGGTATGTCGACTACACCGGCTGCGGAAACACCCTGGACGTCCGGATCCCGAGCGTTCTGCAACTGGTGATGGACTCGCTGCGGTACTGGGTCACCGAGATGCACGTCGACGGCTTCCGGTTCGACCTGGCCTCGGCGCTGGCTCGCTCGCTGCACGATGTCGACAAGCTGTCCTCCTTCTTCGACACGATTCACCAGGACCCGGTGATCAGCCAGGTGAAACTGATCGCTGAGCCGTGGGATATCGGCGACGGTGGCTACCAGGTCGGTGAATTCCCGCCGCTGTGGACCGAATGGAACGGCAAGTACCGCGACACCGTGCGCGAGTTCTGGTCCAGCGGCAACGGTGGTGTCCGCGACCTGGCCTATCGGCTCACCGGCTCCTCGGATCTCTACGGCGATGACGGCCGGTTGCCGTTCGCCTCGATCAACTTCGTCACCGCGCATGACGGTTTCACGTTGCGCGACCTGGCCTCTTACGAGCGCAAGCACAATGAGGCCAACGGTGAGAACAACCGCGACGGCACGGACGACAACCGCTCGATCAACTTCGGCGTCGAGGGCGAAACCGACGATCCGGCGATCAATAGCATGCGACTGCGTCAGGTACGCGGGCTGCTGTCCACCCTGCTGCTGTCGACCGGGGTGCCGATGCTGGTGGCCGGCGACGAGCGGGGCCGCACCCAGCGCGGCAACAACAACGCCTACTGCCAGGACAACGAAATCTCCTGGGTGGACTGGACCCAGGACGAGTGGGCCGAGGATCTGCAGGAGCTCACCCGGCGGCTGATCGCGCGGCGCAAGGCATCACCGGTGCTGCGGCAACGGGTCTTCTTCGAGGGACGGCCGGTCGAGGGAGGCGACGGGTGCAAGGATCTCGCCTGGTTCGGCCAATCCGGACGAGAACTCGACGATTCTCAGTGGTTCGATCCCAAGCTGCGGACCATCGGCATGTATCTCGACGGTCGCGGGCTGCGCCATCGTGGACCGCGTGGTGAGGTCGTCGTCGACGAGTCGTACCTGCTGCTACTACATTCCGGTGACGACGGCGTGGATTTCAACGTTCCCGGCGCTCCGTGGGCAGCGACCTACGAGGTCGTCCTGGACACCACCGAGCTCGGCGGCAACGAGGGCTCGTCCTCGTTCCTCGAAGGCGGCGAGACGATCACGCTCGCGGCCCGGTCGGTCATGCTGCTGCGGGTACACCGCAGCTGAGCGGCCGGTCGTAGGTTGTGATGCTCTGGCGGCGTTATGACGCTTCGTGACCATCACAACCTACGACGGCGGCCCTGGTTTAGTGCGCTACCGCGACCAATCCGGTCTCGACGGGGTTGGCCAGCAGTGGGTGGGTCGGCATGACACGCACGGTGTAGCCGAAAGCGCCAGCCTTGCTCAACGGAATGGCTCCGGTGAAGAAGCCGGTGTGGTCGCGCTCGTCAGCAAGAGTGAGCGAAACCGTGCTGGGCGAGGTGATCCGGTTGTCCGCGTCGACCGGACCGAACACGGCCTGCACCTGCACGTCGGCGGACTTCAGACCGGACAGTCCTACCTCAGCGCGTAGCTGGAGCTGTCCGCCGAGCGTGGGATCGCCCTCGACACTGGATTCGACGTGGCGAACGGCGACGTCCTTCCAGGCACCGGCCACCCAGCTCTTCCAGGCAGCCAGGTCCTTGGCAGCGGCATAGTCGTGGGCCACCATGACCGCGCCGGCCTGCGCCGCCGGAGCGTAGAGCGTGTGGATGTAGTCGCGCACCATCCGGGTGGCCAGCACCTTGGGACCCAGCGACTTGAGCGTGTAGCGGACCATCGAGACCCACTGGGTCGGGATGCCCTTATCGTCACGGCTGTAGAAGCGTTGAGCCACCTGGTGCTCGATCAGGTCGTAGAGAGCGGCTGCTTCAACCGCATCGCGGTGGTCGTCCGTGGTTCCCGACAATGAATCGTCGGCCGACGGGATCTCCCAGCCGTTCTTGCCGTCCTCGCACCACTCGTCCCACCAGCCGTCCTTGATGGACAGGTTCAGGCCACCGTTGAGAGCGGCCTTCATGCCGGACGTGCCGCAGGCCTCCAGCGGCCGCAGGGGGTTGTTCAACCAGACGTCGCTGCCCCAATAGAGGTAGCGAGCCATACCGATGTCGTAGTCGGGCAGAAACGCGATCCGCTCGCGCACCTCGGGGTCGTCGGCGAAGCGGACGAGCTGCGCGATCAGCTCCTTGCCGCCGTCATCGGCAGGGTGTGACTTGCCCGCGACGACGATCTGGACCGGCCGGTCAGGATCGGTGAGGATCCTCTTGAGCCGCGCGGGATCGCGCAGCATCAGGGTGAGCCGCTTGTAGGAGGGCACCCGGCGGGCGAAGCCGATCGTGAGGACGTCCGGGTCGAACATGTTCGCCGTCCAGCCCAGTTCGACGCTGGCGTAACCGCGCTCAAGGCTGCTCTTGCGTACCCGGCGGCGGATCTCACCGACGAGTCTTTCGCGCAGCTCGCGCTTGATGGACCACAGTTCGGAGTCCTCGACCTGATCGATCGCCTCGAAGCTGATTCCGCCGGCGAGCACATCCGTACCGGCCACCCGCTCGGTAAGATCCAGGATCTCGCGGGCCATCCAGGTCGGAGCGTGCACGCCATTGGTGATCGAGGTGATCGGAACCTCTTCGGCGTCGAATCCGGGCCACAGACTGTTGAACATTCCGCGGCTGACCCGCCCGTGAAGCTGGGCCACACCATTGGCCCGCTGGCCGAGCCGCAGGCCCATGTAGGCCATGTTGAACTTCGTCGGATCCTCTTCCGCGCCAAGCTCAAGGATCTTCTCGACGGCCACCCCGGCGACGTCGCCGAGGTAGGTCTCGATCAGAGTCTTGTCGAAGCGGTCGATCCCGGCCGGAACAGGCGTGTGGGTCGTGAACACGGTCCCCGCGCGAACGGCGGTCAGCGCCTCGTCGAAGCTGAGCTTCGCATCCCCGTCGGTCAGTTCACTGATGCGCTCGATACCCAGGAACCCGGCGTGGCCTTCGTTGGTGTGGAACACCTCGGGCGCGGGGTGCCCGCTTATCTCGCAGTAGCTACGCAGGGCGCGCACGCCGCCCACACCGAGCAGCAGTTCCTGGAGCAGGCGGTGCTCGGGTCCACCGCCGTACAGGCGGTCCGTCACGCCGCGGGCAGCCGCGTCGTTCTCCTCGACGTCGGAATCGAGCAACAGCAGCGGAACCCGTCCGACCGAGGCGAGCCAGATCTGGGCATGCAGGGTGCGCCCTTCGGGCAGCTCCAGGGTCACCCGAGCAAGGTTGCCCTCGGCATCGCGAAGCGGGATGAGCGGCAGACCCTGCGGGTCGAGGGAGGGATAGCGCTCCTGTTGCCATCCTTCGCGCGACAGCGACTGGGCGAAGTAGCCGGCGCGGTACAGCAAGCCAACGCCGATGATCGGCGCGCCGAGGTCCGAGGCAGCCTTGAGATGGTCACCGGCCAAGATCCCCAGACCGCCGGAGTACTGCGGCAGCACCTCGGTGATGCCGAATTCCGGTGAGAAGTAGGCGATGCTGCGCGGGAGCTTTGCGGAGTCCTCGGTCTCAGCCTCTTGCTGACGTTGGTACCAGCGGGGCTGTTCGAGGTAGTCCTTCAGGTCATCTGAGACGTCCCTGAGGCGGCGGATGAACTTGCGGTCCTTGGCCAGTGTCGCCAGCCGGTCGGTATGTACCCCACCGAGCAGTTTTGCGGGGTCGCCGTTGCTTTCGGCCCATAAGTCCGGGTCCACGGCTTCTAGCAGGTCTAGCGAATCCGGGTGCCATGACCATCGCAGGTTAGCCACGATGTCACCCAAGGGAGCGAGCGGCTCTGGTAGCGCTGCTCGGACGGTCAATCGACGAAGTGCCTTCATAAAACCAGAGGATAGCGGTTGGCGAGAGCGCTTACAGCCAGAACGGCGACAGGCTTACAAGATCCCCGGGAGCCGATACGGTGGGGGCATGGTCGGACGATTGGGACTCAACTCCGTACACCCGGTTATCGAGCACGGCGCGCTTCCCGCGTACGCGGCAGTCGGCGAACACGTGGTCGTCGAGGCGACGGTCTTCCGCGAGGGCCACGACGCCGTGGCGGCCTCCGTGGTGTGGCGCTCGCCCAAGGGCAAAGCGGCTGGATTCAACCGCCTGAGCCCGCTGGGCGGCGGCACAGATCGGTGGCGAACCGAGGTGGTGCCAACCTCACCAGGCTTATGGTCCTTCCAGATCGAGGCGTGGAGCGATCCGCTGGGGACCTGGTACCACGCGATCGAGGTGAAGGTCGATGCCGGCCAGAGCGCCGACGAGCTTGCCAACGATCTGGAAACCGGCGCGCAGCTCTTCGAGCGGGTCGCGGCGCAGGTTCGTAACAAGGCCGACGCCAAACTGGCGCTGGCGGCCGCCGCGGATCTGCGCCGCACGGAGGCCGACGTGCCGCTGCGAATCACCCGCGCGCTGAGCCATGAGGTCCGCGACCTTGCGTATCGCAATCCGGTGCGTGAGCTGCTCACGAACTCACCGAGCTACGAGATCTGGGTGGATCGGGCTCGTGCCCTGTATGGAAGCTGGTATGAGTTCTTTCCCCGTTCCATCGGCGCCGAGCTCTCCGGCGACCCGGCCGACCCGACGCGTCCGGTCCGGCACGGCACCTTCGCCGACGCCACCCAACACCTCGACTACGTGCACGACCTGGGCTTCGACGTGGTTTACCTGCCGCCGATCCATCCGATCGGCAAGGTCAACCGCAAGGGCCCGAACAACACTCTCAATGCCAAGCCGACCGACACCGGTTCGCCGTGGGCTATCGGTTCGGACGAGGGTGGCCACGACGCGATCCATCCCGAACTCGGTACCGAGGCGGATTTCGCTGCCTTCGTCGCGCGTGCACGGGAACTCGAACTCGAAGTAGCACTCGATCTGGCGCTGCAGTGCGCTCCCGATCACCCCTGGGTCGCCAAGCATCCTGAGTGGTTCACGACGCTGCCGGACGGCTCTATCGCCTATGCCGAGAACCCGCCCAAGAAATACCAGGACATCTATCCCCTGAATTTCGACAACGATCCCAAGGCCCTGTACGCCGAGGCGTTGCGGGTAACCCTGCTGTGGGCCGGACGCGGAGTACGGATATTTCGTGTCGACAACCCGCACACCAAGCCGCTCGATTTCTGGCAGTGGCTGATTGCGGCGGTCAAGAAGAAGTATCCCGACGTGCTGTTCCTGGCCGAAGCGTTCACCCGGCCCGCGATGATGCACGAGCTCGCCCGGATCGGTTTCACCCAGAGCTATACCTACTTCACCTGGCGCAACGCTGCCTGGGAATTGCAGCAGTACGGCGAAGAACTCGTGGGCGCCGCGCATTACATGATCCCGAACTTCTTTCCGAATACGCCCGATATCCTGAATGAATTCCTCGTCCAAGGCGGTCGTCCGGCATTCGCAATCCGGGCTGTGCTGGCAAGCATGATGTCACCGACCTATGGCATCTACTCCGGCTTCGAGCTTTTTGAGAACACACCCGTCCGGCCGGGCAGCGAGGAATACCTGAACTCCGAGAAGTACCAGTTGCGCCCGCGCGACTATTACGGCGCGATCGACAGCGGCAACTCGCTGGCGCCGCTCATCAAGCGGCTCAACGAAATTCGCCGCTCGCACCCATCCCTGCATCACCTGCGCAACCTGCGGTTCCATTACAGCGAGAACGACAGCATCCTCGTCTTCTCGAAGAAGGATCCCGATTCCGACGACACCATCCTGGTCGTATGCTCGACAGATCCGCATAACACCCGGGAGGGTTGGGTGCATCTTCGCCTGGACGAGCTCGGTGTGGACTGGTCTTCGGGCTTTACCGCGAGTGATCTGCTCTCAGGCGCGAACTACGAGTGGGGCGAGCACAACTTCGTCCGGCTCGACCCGCAGCAGCCCGCTCACATCTTCGCGATCCACCGCCATCACTGAGGTAGCAAGGCATTCTTGCC
>JAVEES010000223.1 GCA_030840285.1 Pseudonocardiales bacterium | reverse complement strand
AGTCATCGTCAACCAACGCACGAAGCCCAGCAAATACAGGACCTATAGGCACTTGACGGCCGATTCCCGGGACCTCCGAAATGGCCCAAACTCGTCCTGGCAGTGTGGAGGTCAGGGACGGATCGAGTCCCTTCAGCTTCCGACTTTGGGACCCTTGCCGGGCAGCCGGCTTCAGGGCCAACCAGCAATCGGGGACCACTCGGGCGAGACCGACGGAGCGGGCCGATGACACGTCGAGCGAGCTAGCGGTTGGACGCGCGACCTGCCAGCTCCAATCAAAATTTTTGTACGTCCTGATCGCGGTCTTGATCGACCAGGACTGCGGCCACCTTGGCGCTCGCGGCCCGCTCAGGGGGTTCCGAGGCAGCCGTCGAAGGCGAACAGCGGATTGAGGAAGGGTCGGCCCTTGTCGTCGTTGACGTAGAGCGTGCCGACCGCACCGGGTGGCGATTGGACCTGGTAACAGCCGTTGGCCTTGAGCGTCACGTCGAGCACAGTGGGGCCGGCGCCGTCAGAGGCACGGGTGTCAACGATGGTGCAGGCCCAGTCGTCCCCGGCGCCGGTGGCGGTGGAGGGTGTGACGCCGGCAGCGGTGCCGCCGCGGGTGCAGGTGGCGTGCCACGGGATGTTGGTATCGGCTTTGGCGCCGGTCTGCCACTGGTAGCGGACCTCGGCCAGGTTGCCGAAGGTCGTGGCCAACGAGTCGCCTAGCCGGTTGGCGGTCAGCGCCGTCGGCCCGACGCCGCTGAGCCCGACCAGCACGGCGCTGAGCGCGGCGAGCGCCACACCGATGCGCATCGTGGCGCGGCGCCGCCGCGCCGGAACCGCGTCGACGCCGGCGAAGTCGCGGCGGCGCAGCAGATACCAGGCTGCCCCACCGAACAGGGCGGTATATCCCAGGCTAGTCGCGATGGACTGCACGATCACCGATGTTGCGGCCGAGTCGGTGAACAGCACATGCCAGGCGTCAAACGGGGTGGACAGCAGCACCGAGCGCACGATCCGCCCGGCGGCGATGGCCTCTAGCAGCTGCAGCACGATCGCTACCACCAGCGGGCCGAGCATCGCGATGCTGCCGCTGCGGGTCGCGATCGACAGCAGCAAGCCCAGTGCGACGAACGCCGTGCTCGCCAGCAGCGACAACGCCCAGCTCGCCACCACCAATCCCAGGGCATGCCCGGCCGGGATGAGCTGACCCGACAGACCGACCAGCGGCGCCGATCCCACCGCCGCCATACCCGCGACGATGCTGACCACCGCGATCAGCCCGAAGCCGACCCAGACCGTCAGTGCCGCGGCGAGCGCCTTGCCGACGAACAGCCGGGAGCGGCTCGTCGAGCGGGACAGGATCGTCTTCCAGGTGTCGTGACGATCTTCGCTGGCGAACATGTCACCTGCGAAAAGCCCAGCCAGCAAAGGGGCGCCGTACGCGGCCGCCCAGTTCAACACCGTCAACGAGGTCGCGAATCCTGACGTGCCCGCCCATCGACCGAACAGGGTGTCTGCCGGGCGGGACGAAGCCACCCGCATGACGATGGCGAAGACGGCCGGCACGATCGCGCAGAGGGCGAGGACGATCCGCAACGAGACCTGCGACGAGAGCTTCGCGAGCTCCACCCGGAGGGCCACCACGACGCCCGGATCTCGCTCTCCGATGGGTGCGGGTGCTTCCTGCGTCCCGGCAACCGTTTGCGCGGCAGTGCTCATGCCGCGGCCTCCGCACCCGCAGCGCCGACGCCGCTCTCGGTGGTGTCTGGCGCCGCGCCGGTCAGGGCGGTGAACAATGACTCCAGCGGGGGCACGTCTGGCTCCATCCGCCGCACAGCTACCCCGGCCCGGGCGAGCCCCAGAACGAAGATGTCCCTTTGCGGGTCGTCAGCTTGCACAACGAGTGGCGCGCCACCAGTCGAGCGGCTTCCGGCCTCCACCCGCACCGACAGCGCTTGGGCCGCCGCTATCGCGCGCGCGTCGTCGCTGGTCCACACGCGCCACGCCGGAACCGGGGCCGCGTCATGCAGCTCGGACTGCGTTCCCTCCCACACCGTGCTGCCTTCCTTGATGATCAGCACTCGGTCACAGATCTCGGCCACCTCAGCCATGTTGTGACTGGACACCAGCACCGCCGCGCCCTCACCCGCCAGCCTTCGCAACAGCGCACGCACCCCCGCCGCGTTCGCCGGATCAAGCCCGATCGTCGGCTCGTCAAGCACCAGCAGCCGCGGCGACCGCAGCAACGCAGCCGCCAGCCCGAGCCGCTGCCGCATCCCCGTCGAGAACGTACTCACCTTGTCCCGCCGCCGATCAGCAAGCTCCACCAATTCCAGCGCTGCCTCCGGTGCCACGCTTGCCGCCGGACCGTCGAGCCTGGCCAGCAATTCAAGATTGCGCTGCGCCGACAGGTACGGATAGAACCGTGGCTCCTCCACAAAACCCGCCACCGCTTTGCGGGACACGACATCCCCGGCCGCTGCCTCACGGCCGAACACCCGCACCGAACCCGCGTCCGACGCCAGCAAGCCGAGGATCATCCGCAACAACGTTGTCTTGCCGGCACCGTTGCGCCCCAGCAGCCCGTACACGCTGCCCTGCGCCACCCGCAGATCGACGCGGTTCACTGCCAGCCGGTCGCCGAAAGTCTTGGTCAGCGCCCGCACATCTAACGCGGCGTCCTCGCCCATGTGAACAGTCATTCCCCTCAACAAGTCCGGCACCAGGTACAAATTCGGTGATCAGTCCCCGAGCATGTTGCTCGGCAGGTTGCGGCCGGGCACCTGGTCGGGCGCGAGGATCTGCTTGTCGCCCTGGTACGGCTTGGTCCACCCGGTCGCGGTGTACCAGTCGTAGCGGTTGAGCTGCGCCGGATTCACCGAGTCCGGGGCCGCATCGGCGCCGGCCAGCTTCGGGGTGGCCTCGGTCTGGTACCACGTGGTCCAGGCGCTGGCCACCGACTGCTCCGCGGCCGGAACCGCGGGTGCAGGCGGGCCACTGGTTGCGCTCATCTCGGCGGCGGCCGACGGGTTAGCCGCGGTGCTCGCCGTCGGGGT
>JAVEES010000212.1 GCA_030840285.1 Pseudonocardiales bacterium | reverse complement strand
GGAGAGATCGACGCGATCTGGGAAAAGCTGCTGACCGGACAGGCAGCGAAGCCGGCTGCGCGGGAGCTTGGGTTGTCGACGGGGACGGTGCGTGCGTACTTGACGCGCTGCGGTGGCATCAGGCCGCTGCCACGGCATCGGGGCCGGGTGCGGCTGCGGCTGGAGGAGCGGGAGGAGATCTCGCGAGGTTTGGCCGCGGGTCTGTCGTTTCGGGTGATTGCCGCCGGGCTGGGTCGCACCGTCGACGGTGAGCCGGGAGGTCGCCGAACACGGCGGGCGCCGTGGCTACCGCGCGCTGGCTGCTGATCAGATTGCGTGGAAGCGAGCGGCTCGACCGAAGGCATGCAGGCTTGCTCTCAACCTCGAGCTGCGTGACATCGTGTCCGTCAACCTTCGGCTGCGCTGGTCACCGCAACAGGTCAGCGGTTGGCTCAAGCGGACCTATCCGAACCAGCCGGAGATGCAGGTGTCCCAAGAAAGCATCTACCGCACGTTGTTCGTGCAGTCGCGTGGTGCGTTACGCCAGGAACTGACCCAGTATCTGCGCACCGGGCGGGTGCTGCGACGACCCAAAGGGGTGCGGCTTCCTGACGGCCGTGGTGGTCGTCCGAACACGCTGCACATCCCCGAGCGACCTGCTGAAGCTGAGGATCGTGCGGTGCCTGGTCACTGGGAGGGCGACCTCGTCTTCGGCAAGGGCATGAGCCTGACCGCTCACGCTGGTGGTCGCCTGACAGAACGTCAGTAGGCACGGAAACGCCGCTGACTGGATGCTCGGCTGGCTGAGATCGCCCGCCGGGCGGGGCGGCAACGCCAGGCGGTATCGGCGTTTCCGCCGCGCGGCGACCCGCAGGTCGGTGGAGCGGCAGGCCGAGATCACGCACCCAGACTGTCGAGCCGTTGTTGCGCAATGGTCGAGCCTCGAACCGTGTGCGCAGCTGCCCATGCCAGAACTCGTCGACGCGGTCGACAGCTCATGGTGGGAACGCGTTGGTGTCGTTCGGCCGGCTCGTCAAAGTCCGTGCACCAGTACGGTGGCACCATGTGTTGCGACTAGGCGCGCGATGCCTCGGACAGAAGGAGTTTCGATAGTCCGTCGTAGCTGTGGGAAATGCCGAACACCGGTCCGCCTGGCTGTAGGACGAAGCCGGCCGCGAGCGGCCCGGCGTCGACAGCGTCGAATCCGAGCCGATCGAGGAGCTGTATGACTGCGGCGACCGCGGCGGGGTCATCGCCCGCTGTCGCCATGGCCAGACGATCCGGCGCGCCGGGGGGCCGCCGACCATCTTCAAATTTGAAGTAGCCGAGGTGGTTGAGGCTCTTGACGACCCTCGATGAGGCGAAGCGTTCTTGCACGATCATGCTGGTGCCCATCGGTGCTGTTGTGAGTTCTTGGTCGACACCGTCAATCTCCTCCCAGTAGTTCATGGCGTCGGCGACGATCTTGTCGGCGAAGAGATCGCGGGGCAGCTCTCGAAAGCGGTGCATGGGAACCGCCAGGACGATGAGGTCGGCGTAGCGGATCACCTCATCGGTGGTGACCGCGTGCGCGCCAGGGGCGAGCACGTCAACGATCAGCTCGATGCGTTCGGCCGCACCCGAACCCGAGATGGCGACGTGATATCCACCGGCAACTGCTGCTCGCGCAACTGCAGTGCCGATCTTGCCGGCGCCGACGACGCCGAGGCGCCGTTCGAGGGCGTCATGGCCGGACATTGGACGACCCAGCGCTGGAAGGCACCGCACGGCCGACGGGTGCCAGCCCAGCGTCACGATCTGCGAGCAGCTCCCTGACCCGCGGAATCACTTCGCGTCCGTACAGCTCGATCGTCGCCATCTTCTGTTCGTGGGGTACCCGCCCTGTTGCGTAGGCCAGGTCGAATCGACTGAGGCCAAGCAGTCGAATGGCCCACGCGATCTTGGTTGCGACGGTCTCCGGGGACCCAAGGTAGAGCGACCCCTCCTCGATCTCGGATTGGAATCGATCCATCGTCGGAGGCGCCCATCCGCGCTCGGCAGCCGCGTTGCCCATCACATGGGCCCAGTGCGGCCACTGGATGTCGACGGCTTCTTGGTCGGTGCTGGCCACATAACCGTGGGAATGCATTCCGATCCGTAGTGGGGGGTGCCCGTACTTGTCGAGCGCGCGCTTGTAGAGGTCGACCAATGGTGCGAAACGAATGGGAGGCCCAC
Organism: Pseudonocardiales bacterium; assembly: GCA_030840285.1. Taxonomy (GTDB): domain Bacteria; phylum Actinomycetota; class Actinomycetes; order Mycobacteriales; family Jatrophihabitantaceae; genus Jatrophihabitans_A. The sequence goes on along the minus strand of JAVEES010000212.1, from coordinate 646 downwards.
CTATGACGGCCAGCATCAGGGGCAGCCCGTAACGGGCGGCCCGGATCACCGACTGCGGACTGCCGCCGACGCCCACCCAGGTGGGTAGGTGTCCCTCTGGCAGCGGCGGGCCGACGTACGTATCGGTCAGCGGGGAGCGGAACTTGCCCGCCCAGGTGACGGGCTGATCTCTCAGCAAGCGCGTGAGCAGGTCAAGCTTCTCCTCGAACAGCTCCTCGTAGTCGCGAAGGTCGAGTCCGAACAACGGGAACGACTCGGTCAAGGAACCGCGGCCGACAATGAGCTGTGCCCGGCCGTTCGAGACTGCGTCGAGGGTGGCGAACTGGGTGTACACGCGAACCGGATCTTGCGTACTCAGCACGGTCACGGCTGTGCCGAGCCGGATCCGTTCGGTTCGCCCAGCGATCGCAGCCAAGATCACATGCCCTGCGGAATCCATCATGTCGCGGCGGTAGTGCTCGGCAATGTTGAACGAGTCGATCCCGACAGCATCGGCGAGAACCGCCTCCTCAACCGTGTTGCGGATGACGACGTCGCCGCTGACCTCCTGACCTGACTCGTCCACGCTGATCGGAACGAAGGAATCCAATCCGAACTCAATGTCCTGAGCCGTCATCTCTACGTCCTCGCTGTCGCTGACCCGAAG
>JAVEES010000199.1 GCA_030840285.1 Pseudonocardiales bacterium | reverse complement strand
GTTCGGGTGCCCAACGATGCCCAGACGGTCGAGGTCGGCGATGACCACACCCTGACGGTGCGCAGCACGCCGTCTAGCAGTCCGTCGGCCACACCCGCCCGGACGAGTCACGCCGAGCCTGGCGACGACCGCGGCGGTGCGGCCGCCAACAGCACCGAACCGGGCGATGACCGTGGCGGTGCTACGGAGCCCGGCGATGACCGCGGCTCGCAAACCGCCTCGCTGACCGTGAGCCGGTCAGCGGAGCCTGGGGACGACAATGGTGGCGCTACCAGCACCGGCACGAGCGGCGGCAGCAACAGCAACAGCAGCGGAGGGGACGACAATGGCGGTAGCAGCGGCCGAACCAGCGGCGGCGGCGCCGATGACAGCGGGAGCCATGGTGGAAGCAACCACAGCTGAGCGAGCCGGCTGAACTGACGTGCAAGCCAACCCCGAGCCAGGCGCCGTGACGCAGCCCCCCGCCGTCACGGCGCCGTTGCCTGCCCCCGAAATGCCCCAGGAAGACACTGAGTGGCAAGTGCTGGCCGCTCCCGGGCAAGGTGCCCAACCGCAGAGGCCGGTGGCGCTGCGCCGGATTCTCGTGCAGGTTATCGGCTCGATCGCGCTCGTCATCGTGATCGTCGGGGTGGCCGGCGTGGTCGTAAGCCAGCGCATCGCGAAGAAAGAAGCGGTGCACGATGTCGCGCAAATTACCGACATCCTCGCTGAGAGTGTTGTGCAGCCTGCCTTGACCGACGCGATGGCGACGAATTCCGGGGTTGCCTCAGCACGCTTGGATGCCCTGGTGCGGCAAGGGATTCTCAATACTCAGGTCGTCCGGGTCAAGCTGTGGAATCCGCAGGGCCTGGTGCTGTACTCGGACGAGAAACGTCTGATCGGCCAGCGCTTCAGCCTCGACGACGACGCTCGCCAGGCGTTGACGGCACCGCGGACCGAAGCGGGTATCACCGATCTCAGCCGCCCGGAGAATGCGCTGGAGTCCGCGCCGGGAAAGCTCCTCGAGGTCTACCGTCCGGTGTGGACGCCTGGCGGTAAACCGCTGCTCTTCGAGGCCTATTTCCGCTACGACGTCGTGACCGATCGAAGCCGAGATCTCTGGCGCGGCTTCTCCGGCGTGATGTTGAGCAGCCTGATCGCCGTCCTGGTATTGCTGGCACCGCTGCTCTGGGCGTTCTATCGGCGCGCCCGCTCGGCACAACTGCATCGCGAGCACTTGATGCATCGCGCGGTGGACGCCTCGACTGCGGAACGTCGCAGGATCGCGGCCACCCTGCACGATGGCGTCGTGCAGCAGCTGGCAGGCACAGCCTTCCTGCTCGCCGGCGAGTCCGAGCGGGTCGCCGCGCTCGGCGACGAGCAGCTCTCAGGCCGACTGAGCGAGGCGGCGGGCGTGGTTCGGGACAACGTCAGTGGCATGCGGTCGCTGCTCGTCGATATCTATCCGGCCGGCCTGCGAGTGGGTGGACTGGCCGCAGCACTGAGCGATCTCGGCAAGGCGCACACCGGTTCGACCGCCCGGATACAGCTGGCGGTCGATCCCGAGGCCGCCAGCCTGCTGGATGCCCGGCAACAGCAGGCAATATTCCGCGTCGCGCAGGAGTGCCTGCGCAATGCTGTCCAGCATTCAGGTGCGAGCAACATCGTTGTTCGGCTGGCGCGGGCTGGCTCCGGCGTGCGGCTGGAGGTGTCCGACGACGGCCGCGGGTTCGCACCGCACGAGTCGGAGCGTGCTGCCGAGGAAGGGCATTTGGGCCTTCAGCTGATGGCTGACGTGGCCCGCGAGGTTGATGCCACACTGTCGCTGTCCAGCGGTCCCGACGGAACGCGTTTCAGAATGGAGCTACCGACCGGATGATTCGCGTTGTGCTGGCTGACGATCACCGCCTGGTACGTGCGGGGCTTGCCGTTCTCTTAAGCACGGCCACCGATATAGACGTCGTCGGGGAAGCGGCCGACGGCGAGCAGGCGGTGCTGGCAAGCGCCGAGCTGGAGCCGGACGTGATCCTGATGGACCTATCGATGCCCGTTCTCGACGGCATCGAAGCGACCCGCCGGATCGTCGAGCGCCAACCGTCCGTGCGGGTGATCGCGCTGACCTCCTTCGCCGATCAGGCGAAGGTCTCAGACATGCTGGCCAGTGGCGCCGTCGGATACCTGCTCAAGGACTGCGAACCGAATGAGCTGCTGTCCGCGGTGCGTTCGGCCGGCGCGGGCGGCGCGCCACTTGATCCGAGGGTGGCGATCGCGCTGTTGCCGAGCAGGCAGCCGCTGTCGGCGGCCGATCAGCTGAGCGGCCGGGAGCGAGAGGTGCTCGTCCTGGCGAGCAAGGGCCTGGCCAACAAGCAGATCGGGCGGACGCTCGGTATCGCGGAGCGAACGGTCAAGGTCCACCTCGGCAATGTATTCCGCCGGATCGGCGTTAGCGACCGGACGTCCGCGGCGATGTGGGCTCGCGACAACCTGCCCGAGGCGCGTCCCGCCGAATAGCCCGAAGCCGAAGTCTCAAGCCACCTCTCAACGCAAGCACGGCCCGAGGTAACCACGACACCACGTTGTGTGGGGCACTTCGGGCCGAGCTTGCGATATAGGTCGGTTGAGCGGTCCCCCGGGACAGCTCAACCGCCCGGCTCAGCGAACCAGCTTCGTGCGACCTGCTTTAGCCGCGGACGGTGGTGCGTCCGCTCACGCGCATCCAGACCAGCAACACGATGATCGCGCCGATGACCGAGCCGATGATGCCCGAGGGCTGGAAGAAGCCGTCCTGCGAGTCCTTGTGAAAAAGCAGGTAGCCGATGAACCCACCGACGAACGAGCCGATAATGCCGATCAGGATGGTCATCGGAACCGACATTTCCTGCTTGCCGGGGACGAGCAAACGGGCCAGCGCGCCGGCGATGAGGCCGATGATGATCAGGCTGACGATGAGACCCAACATGGGATTCCTCCTGGTTGAACGGTGCAGACGTTGAACTGTTTCCTGCGGGGTTGGCAGGTGTTCAGCGTACGAGAAATAAGGATCTTGAACCGGCACTTTTGCCGATTTCGCCTCCGCAATGCCGCCGTCGACGATCCCGGTGATTTCGGGAGTTAGACCCGGACCCGCAGCTACGAGTTCGACAGGATCTCAGCAAGCTCGCGACGAGAGTGCTCTGCTACCTCGTCCATATTACGGCCGTGCCGTGACTGGCGCTCGACAACACAGAAAACCGTGTGTGGACCCAACAGCGGGCCGAACGCGAGCGTGAGGGTTTGCACGATCGAATCACGCTCTCGGCGACTCAGAGGCTTCTTCTCAAGGCCGACGTCCACGGGCTTGATCCAGACGGTTTCGTAGGCATGTTCCGGGCTGATCGCACTCATCTGTCGCCGCTCTTTAGCGCTCCGCTCTTATCTGAGCAGTAAGTAAACGATAAGTCGTTGTGTGTTAGCTCCGGATAATGGAACGGCCGCGACGTCTGGATTACGCCTAACGTCGGCTTTATCACAATCCGGTGGCATGCCCAGGTTCTACGGTCCTTGGCTCAGCCCCACGGGTCACCCACTCGATAGGCCGCTGAGCGCCGCCACGTCAGTCGATGCAGGTGTTCTGGGCGGCGTTGGTGACGGTGGTGCCACCGGGCGCGCTCGAACCGCTGCTGGCGCCTGACCCACCGGCCGGTGCCGGAGTCGTGCGGGTCAGGGTTTTGACTCGGACGCCGTTGTTGCCGAGCGCGAGGGTGAGCGTGGTGACGCTGCTTGTTTGCTGTACGGCCGCACCGGGGACGGCGGCCTGCAGCGCCTTGGCGGCTGATTCCTGTCCGGCCGGATACTGGATGGTGGTCTTGTCCAGCACGGCGCTGGTCGGCTGCGGGATCGTGGTTGTGAACCCGAGCCGCTGGAGTGCGGCGGCGGTCCTAACCTCGATGCCGTTGGTGCTGGTGTCGTTGACGACGCGAACAGTGACGGTGGCAGGGTTGGCCGCGACAGCTTTCTGCAGCGCGGTAACGGCGGGGCTGCCGATCAGAGCATTGATGAAGTCACGCATCGCGGCGGTGTTGACGACGACCACGCTACCGACATCCTCGGTTGCGAAGCCACTAGTGGGGATCGTGGTGAACCGGACGCTGCCCGCCTGCAGGTTCTGCATCTGCTGCGCAAGCTTCAGCGGATCCAGGCCGGCGTGACCCGACGAGCTGTCATCCATCGTCAAAGACGACGTAATCGCGCTCAACAACTTCTGCAGCTTGAACGGGTTGACCAGGGTGCCAGCCGAAGCGACCTTGCGGAATACCGCGGACAAGAAGTAGTGCTGCCGATTGATCCGGTCCAGGTCACCGTTCGGCAGGCCGTGCCGCTGCCGGACGAAAGCCAGCGCCTGAGAGCCCTGAATAACGTTCAAGCCCTTGTGCAAATTTATGCCCGAGTACGACCTGACGAAGGAGCCGTCGGGTTCGTAACCCGAGTCGTAGCCGTCGCCCGTCTGGCCGACGTAGGTCGCTGGCCCCATAGCGCCGTTCAAGCACACCGTGACCCCGCCGATGGCGTTGGAAATCCGGTAGAAGCCGAGCAGATCGACCTGAACGAAGTGGTCGAGCTTCAACCCGGTCAGGTTCTCGATCGTGTCGACCAGCAGTTGCGCTCCCCTCGATTTGTCTCCGTGGCCATCACGCACGCCGAGCGGGTAGGCGGCGTTGAGTTTGTCCATGCCATGGCCAGGTATCGCGACGTAGGAGTCGCGCGGGAAGGAGATCACGGTTGCTTTGGAACCGTCCGCGGGCACGTGCAGCAGCATCATCGTGTCGGTGTTGTAAGTGCCGCCGTCACGGGTCGTGCCCAGTGCTGCCAACTCGGCGTCGGTCGCGGAATCCCGATCGTCGTTGCCCACGATCAGGATGTTCTGATCACTGCCATCGATATTCTGCTTAGCCGCCGCCGTATCACTCCGGATCGCGTTCACCCGTCTGATGTCGGCACTGAAATTGCGGTACGTCGCCCAGGCCAACCCGCTTCCCATCAGAACCGCGAATGACAGCAAAGCAGCAAGGATCTGCCCGCCCAAGGCAACCGTCGTCAGCGCCTTCGGGCTGCGGCGGTTCCGCTGATGCTGAGGACGCCGAGGGTCCAGCTCCCCCGGCAAGGCGCCCTGGACCGGCGGCCGCTCGGCTGCCCCGTTTGCGGGTGGCCGGTGCTCGGACGTGCTCGGCTCGCTGTCCTCGTCAGGTGGCATGACTGTCACCGTAAGCAACGATCGGTCGCGGCGCGGCCATTTCGCTCAGTTCACAGCCGTGGCGGCATGACGTTTCGACGCCGAGGACGCAATGCCCCAGCCGGTCTAGCATCGGCTGGTGGAAACCGACCACCGGGCGGGATGGGCTAGCGAGACTGACGCTCCGGTGTACGGGCTCGCCTCACCTCAGCGGTTGAGCCCGCCCCGCATTACGGTCAATCGACTCGGCCCCGACTACGGCAACCTCGTCTGGCAGATCTCGGCCGACTATCGCGACGACGGCCTCGCGCCGGTTACGGTCCACACCATTCTTCGCCGAAAGGCAATCTCAAGGGGCGGCGACAGGTGGGCCGAATCCGGCGTGCGCGAGGCGAAGGGGCTGGTGGCTGCTGACCTGGGCGCCTCAGCGCAGCTCGCCGACATCGCGGACCGGCCGTGGGAGGCCACAACTCTGGCCCTCGACGGAACTGATCTTCCGGCAGAAAAACTTGTCACTGCTCGGGGCGCCGGGTGGGTGCTGGAACTCGAAACCGCCGTCATCGGATTGGTCGGCTTCGACCCCGGTCGGGACACGATCGCTCGCATCGACCTAGCGTCCGGCACATAAGGCTGGGTCGCCGGCCCAAAGTCCGCTGAGTTCGCCGGGCCCCAACCCTGCGGGCACTTAACGACGGAAACCGCCCTCGGAGTCGATGGTCTGTCCGACAACCCACGCGCCGTCGTCCGACAGCAGCCAGGTGACCAGACTGGCGATGTCCTCCGGACGTCCCCAGCGTCCCTGAGGCATCCGGTCCTGCACGATTTGCTCTG
>JAVEES010000162.1 GCA_030840285.1 Pseudonocardiales bacterium | reverse complement strand
CTCCCTGACGAACTCGGACCTGGCCCGGGCCATCAACTCCTTCGCTGCTCAGGACGTGGCGCAGGCAGGATCGGCCTCCCTCGGCGAATGCGATCTGCTGCCGTTCCTCGACGGATCGATGATCGTCGACGACCTCGCCCTGGCGCAGGCTGCGGTGCAGGGCCAGACCTTCTTCGCCTCGACCGGTGACACCGGCAGTTCCTGCGCGGTCGTGAACACCAACGGCGTGCCAGGATCCGGGCCGGCCGACACCGAGTACCCGGCCTCATCGCCGTACGCCGTGGGGGTCGGCGGAACCACCCTGATCACTGACGATTCCAATGCGTACCAGAACGAAATCGCGTGGAACGCCGGTGGCGGCGGCGTGAGCCCGGTCGAGAATAGCGGGTTCTGGCAAGGCGGCATGGTGCCCTCAGCCGCAGCGGGCGCGCGCGGCGTTCCCGACATCGCCTTCGATGCAGACCCCAACACCGGTGCTCTGATCTATGTCGACGGGACGCCGGTTCAGATCGGCGGAACGAGCCTGTCTTCACCGCTGGCGCTCGGCGCGTGGACCAGGCTGCAATCCGGTCACCACAACAGCCTCGGCTTCGCCGCACCGAAGCTGTACGGCATCTACAGCGCAGCCCAGGCAAGCCCGCCGCTACCTCCGCTGACGGGGCCCGCGAGCTTCCACGATGTCGTTATCGGGACGAACGGTCTGTACGCCGCAACGCCTGGCTGGGATTACACGACGGGCCTGGGCAGCTGGGATCTCGACGTCCTGAACAAGGCCGTCAAGTAACTGGCTGGTCTGGCGCTGGCGGGCGGACTGAGAAGGGACCGGGTCAGGAGGATCCCGAGGCGGCCTGCAGGATGAATATGAAGATCACGCTGTCCGCGACGACGTGGGCCACCCAGGGAGCCAGCAGTCCGTTTGATCGCACTCGCACGGCGCCGAGCAGCAGTCCGTAGACGGTCGCCAAGGCAACCCCGATCGGACCGTAGGGATAGCCGTGCAGGTGCAGCAGCCCGAAGGCCACGGCCTGCAGGGCAACCGCCGGCCACACGCCGAAGGCGTAGCGCAGGTGGTGCATGATCGCGCCCCGAAAAAGCAGTTCCTCGACGGCAGCGTTAGCGGTCGCGAACAGGATCCCGGCGAGCAACATAAGTGAGGCCGGGATCTGGATGACAAGCTGGTCACCGAGGAATTGGTGCGGCGGCATCATGGCGCGGAACAGGTAGAGGAACCCGGCCGAGACGGCCGCGATGCTCAGGATGATGAGGCCATCCGTCCGGGTGAGCTTCCCGAGACGGAAGTGGATAGCCGGGTCCGCCGCGCTTCGTCCGATGAGGCACGACAGCACGTAAACCAGCACGCCTAACGCGCCCGGCAGCGGCCACCAGCTGACCTCCCACGGCAGCGCGAACGCAGCGATCGTGCTGCTGAGAGCCAGCCCGAGCCGGAAGCTTCTCGCTCTGCGGGTCACCGCGGCCAGCAGGGTGAGGCCCGCTAGCGCGATGAGCACCGCGCGACCGCCCGCATGGCCCGGGTCATAGCCGATGAACGGGGCGAACGACACGACGGTCACGAGTGCGAGGGGGAGCAGCACCTCCGAGGCCGTGCGGAAGGGCATCCGGCCCAGGCGCCAGCCAGGCCACCTGATCGCGGACGCGTCACCGGAACCATCCGCCGGAAGGAGCACATTGAGGGCCACCTTCGCCAAGGTACCGTCACAATTCAATAACGGAAAGGTCTCGGTCAGATATCGAGAGCAGAGCCACTCGATGCTAAGTCGAGGTGTTCCCTATAGTAATCTGCCTGCTCGGAGGCAGGCGGATGTAACGGGCGAACGACGCTTTAGCGGCGTAACGGGCGAGGCATGCTGCGTCCGGCTTACGTTGCTCGACCGCTCTCACTGCTGGCCATGTCGTCCGGACCGCTCTCGCCCCCGGCCATGTCGTCCGGACCGCCGCCCATCATCGCCAGCATCTGCCGTCCTCCGGTGCTGAAGAATCGCCAGACGAGCAACGCCGCAAGCAGCAGGAACATGACGTTGAGCCAGCTCGTGTAGTTCCAGGTGATCCCGTCCTGTCCGAGCCGGGCATGCCGAGGGCCGGTCGGAACCAGGTGCAGGGGCGAGAACAGCAACTCGACGACGTACCCGGCGGCGACCATCGTGACGTAGAAGGTCGTGGCCAGAAACCACATCATCCGCGCGCCGTAGTACTTCCGGTAAATGAGCAAGATCGGGATGATGATCAGGTCCGCGAAGATGAACGACACCACGCCACCGAAGCTGATACCGCCGTTCCAGAGCACGGCCGCCAGCGGGACGTTGCCAATGGAGCAGACGAAGGCGGCCACAGCGACCAGTGGCCCGATGATCGGTCCCCAGATCTTCGCTGCCAGCGGATGCCCTGTGAAGAACAGGTTTTGCCAGAAGCTGTCGGGAATCCAGGCGGCAGCGGCGCCGGCGATCAGCAGGCCGATGACGATGTCGCGCAATACCGCCGCCCATTCCATGACGAAGTTGTGCGACACCGAGGTGAATCCCGCGGGACTGAGCAGCCGTCGCCAGAACGAGCCGTCGCCGGCAACCGACATGTCCATCGCGGCGTGGCCCTCCATGGACCCGGCCACCGCCCTGTCGGCCTGCTCGCGCGCGCCGTGGACGAGCTTCGGCCGGAGCAGCCGCCGGAAGATCAGCGCCAGCAGCACGATCATGAACGGTCCACCGACGAACTCGGCGGCGGTGAACTGCCAGCCGAGCAGCAGCGCCAGGATCAGGCCCAGTTCGATGACGAGGTTTGTCGAGGCGAATTGGAACGCCATCGCCGAGGTGAAGTTCGCGCCTTTGCGGAACAGCGCCCGGGCCAGCGCGACCGCGGCGTAGGAACACGAACTCGAGGCGGCGCCCAGTGCGGTTGCGGTCGCCAGACTCTTCGGCGAGTCGTCGGGCAACAACCTGGCGATGGTGGATTTCTTCACCAGCGCCTCGATGATCGCCGAGAGGGCGAAGCCGAGAATGAGCGACCACGTGACCTGCCAGGTCATCGAACCCGCGATGCCGAGGGCATGCAGCACGCCGTGCCAGACGGTATCCATCAGGTGCGGAAGGCAGGTGGTTCCGTGGCGAGGGAAGCCGCTGGCAGCGAAGCTATCCCGCTCATCCGAACTCGACGGACGCAGTGCTCACCGTTCCCGCGTGCCGTCCGGGAGCGGTGTGGTTCTGCCAGTACAGGTTCGTGTGGTCGATCACCTTGTCAGGGGTGGGTGCGCCCCACTCGGTGAGGTCTTCGGTGGTGTGGGCATCGCTGACAAGCGTCGCGTCATAGCCTCGGACGATCGCTCCGTGGAGCGTGGAGCGGATGCATTCATCGGTCTGCGCCCCCGCGACGATGAGGTGCCCGATCCTTCGTTCAGCAAGCACGGCCTCCAGATCGGTGTTTTCGAAGGAGTCGGCGTACTGCTTGTGGACCACGGGTTCAGGGTCCTGCTGGGTGAGCTCGGCAACGTAACGCCAGCCGTCACTGCCGGTGGGAATGTTCTCCGACGAGTGCTGCACCCACACGACGGGCACAGTCTCGGCCCGGGCCTTGTCGACCAGCAGGGCGATGTTGGCGATGACTCCGTCGCGGTTGTGCGCGCCTGTCATGACCGCGTTCTGGACGTCGATCACGAGCAACGCGGTGTTCGGGCGTTCGGTCAAGGTTGTCATGATGCTCCTCGGCGTTGGGGTTCGCCCGTCCAGGTTAGGTGCGACCACTGACAGCAGTGAAATGCAAGAGCGCTTGGCCTACGCCGGTGCTTTGATGGCGGTATGGAGGTCAGATCCTGCTCCCCGGGCGATCTTGCGCTATTGCGGATGCAGTGGCCGACGAACAGTGACGTCGCCGGCGCGCACTTTGACGAGCAGCAGAGCGGCGTCGCGACGTTCCTAGTTGCCTGGGAAGTGGGCGAGCCGTTGGGCTGGGCACTGATCCAATGGGGCGGGTGCATCGGCGAGAACGCTCGAGCTGCCTTTCCGCAGTGCATCGAGGTAAACCACCTGCAGGTCGGTGCTCAGTCTCGTGGTCGAGGGGTGGGCACGGCGATCCTCGTCATGGCTGAGCAATGCGTCAGCGAGCGTGGCCCGAGCCAGGTCGCCGTCAGTGCAGGTCTTGCGAACAACAATGCGACCCGGCTGTACCGGCGCTTGGGATACGAGCCGACCAGCATCGTGGATACCTGCTCATACAGGTGGTGTGACGATGAGGGCGGCTGGCACCAGGAAGTGGAGTCATCCGAGTTGCTCATCAAGCAGCTTGCGGGGCGCCTCACCCCTCTCCATGCTCGTGGCCCATGGTGAAGGACCCGCCGGACGGCCGTGCCGGGATCGATGCAGCTCTGGTAAAGCGACTGATCGCGGCACAATTTCCGCACTGGGCTGAGCTGCCGGTAACCGCTGTCGAGCTGGACGGGTGGGACAACCGCACCTTTCGGCTGGGCGATGAGCTGAGCATCCGGATGCCCACCGGAGCCTGGTACGCCCAGCAGGTCGCCAAGGAGCAGCGCTGGCTGCCCGT
>JAVEES010000150.1 GCA_030840285.1 Pseudonocardiales bacterium | reverse complement strand
GTCGGCGAGCCGCCCGTCGCCTTGCAGCGGATGAGCCCGCCGCACGCTCTCGAAGCGCCGGATCAGCACGGCGTCGTTGGCCTCCAGAAACAGCACGCGTGGGCTGAGTCCGCGTTGTGCGAGCTCGTTGACCACACCTGTCAGATCAGTGGAGAACGCCCGGCTGCGAACGTCCATCACGACTGCGAGCCGGGTGACAGCGCCCTGGCTGCGGCTGCCGAGGTCGGCCATGGTCGCGACCAGCTCGGGTGGCTGGTTGTCGACGACGAAGAATCCCAGGTCTTCCAGGCACTTGGCCGCGGTGCTGCGCCCAGCTCCGGACAGGCCGGTGACGATGACCGTCTGCAAGGCACCGCGCTCCGTGGTGGCCATCGTTCGATCTCCTGGTCTGCAAGCGACATGGACATCCGGCATTCTGCTAGATGATCACTTCCCCTGTGGTCATGTTGACCGCGGGTTCTCGCGCGGCGTTTTCTTGGATGAGCGCCGCGCGGACCCGCTCCGCCAGGTCGGGGCCGATGCCGGGTACCGCGGCAATCTCCTCGATGCTTGCTTCGCGAAGCCGCTTAAGTGAACTGAATTGGGCCAGCAGCGCCTTGCGCCGGGCCGGGCCCAGCCCGGGAATCTCGGCGAGTTCGGATTCGACCATTGCCTTGGAGCGCTTCTGCCGATGGAAGGTGATGGCGAACCGGTGGGCCTCGTCGCGCATCCGCTGCAGGAGGTACAGGGCCTCTGAGGTCCGCGGCAGGATCACTGGAAACGCCTCATCGGGCACCCATACCTCCTCCAGTCGCTTGGCCAGGCCAACCAACGTCACGTCCGTGATTCCGAGTTCCACGAGTGCGTTCTGCGCCGCGGCGACCTGAGGGGCTCCACCGTCCACCACGACGAGGTTGGGTGGGTAGGCGAACTTGCGCGCGCGACCGCCTGAAGCCTCGATCTCAGCCCGCTCGGCCTCGGCCTCGATGGTCCGTTCGGAAAGATAGCGGGCAAACCTGCGCCGGATCACCTCGGCGATCCAGTCGGTGTCGCCACCGGATGAACGCATCGCGAACCGCCGGTACTCGCTCTTGCGCGCCAGCCCGTCCTCGAAGACCACCATGCTGGCGACGACGTTCGTGCCCTGCACGTGGCTGATGTCGAAGCATTCGATCCGCAACGGCGCATCGGGCATGTCCAGGGCCTCTTGCAGCTCGGACAATGCCTGCGATCGTGCGGTGAGGTCACTGGCCCGTTTCAGCTTGTACTGCACGAATGCCTGCTGCGCATTGCGTTCCACGGTCTGCATGAGCGATTTCTTGTCACCGCGCTGCGGAACGCGCAGAGCTACTCGGGCGGCGCGGCGCTCGGACAGCCACTCGGATAGAACCGCCGCGTCGGCGGGCAGCTGCGGTACGAGAACTTCACGTGGGATCACAGCATCGTCCTGCCCGTAGAACTGAGTCAGGAACTGCTCCACCAACTCCCCGATGTCCACCTCACCGGATGCGCTCACCGTCGCGTCGACCACCCAGCCGCGCTGACCGCGTACGCGCCCACCACGCACGTGGAAGACCTGCACCGCCGCGGCCAGTTCGTCGTTGGCGAATGCGACCACATCGGCGTCCGTGCCGTCGGTCAGCACCACGGCCTGCTTCTCGACCGATCGACGCAACGCGCTGAGATCGTCGCGCAGCCGAGCGGCGCGCTCGAATTCGAGTTGCTCGCTGGCCTGCGCCATCTGGCGCTCCAGGCGGCGGATCATCGCGTCGGTCTTGCCCGCCATGAAGTCGCAGAAGTCCTCGACGATCTTGCGATGTTCCGCCGCGGACACCCGGCCGACACAGGGCGCGCTGCACTTGCCGATGTAGCCGAGCAGGCACGGGCGGCCTATCTGGCCCGCGCGCTTGAAGACGCCGCTGGAGCACGTGCGGGCCGGAAAGACCCGCAACAGCAGATCCAGCGTCTCGCGGATCGCCCAGGCATGCGCGTACGGCCCGAAGTAGCGGACACCGGGCTTCTTGGGTCCTCGCATGACCTGGAGCCGCGGAAATTCCTCGTTCAACGTCACGGCGAGCGAGGGGTAGGACTTGTCGTCCCGATAACGGACGTTGAATCGCGGATCGAACTCCTTGATCCAGTTGTACTCCAGCTGCAGAGCCTCGACTTCGGTGGTGACGATCGTCCACTCGACGCTGGCCGCGCTGGTCACCATCTGGCGGGTCCGGGGGTGCAGCGCGCTGATATCGGCGAAATAGGAGTTCAGGCGCGACCGCAGGCTCTTCGCCTTGCCCACGTAGATGACCCGACCGTGGCCGTCGCGGAATCGGTAGACCCCGGGTTCGACCGGGATAGTTCCCGGAGCCGGACGGTAGGACAGCGGATCAGCCACACCTCAACACTAATTACCGCCACCGACGGTTCGCCGAAGCGGCCATTGTTGGGCAGCGGCCAGCGCGACACGAACGCCAGCCGCGCCGGCCGTTTCTTACGTGCCTCTGCGATCTGGCCTAGGTAACTCTTAGATAAATGTGCGTCAAGTACTTGACGCTAATCCGGCGATCCCGTTTTATCCGGCATGTCAGACGTAGGGCCGTGCGGTGCGCTGCATAGCCACTCGACCACAGGATCCGGCGGGCTCTGCCCGGTCCGGAGGAGCGATCTGGAGACCCCTTTGTCCCAGTCCAGGAACAGGCGACGCGTCCGCGCATTGGCAGCGGCGGCGTCGCTCGCGGTTCTGGCCACCACCGCGTGGTCCGGTCTTGCCGAGGCCTCCCCCGCAAAGCCCAGTGCTCGGCCGGCCTACGCAGCAGGCAGCTACATCGTCACGCTCAAGGCGCCCGGCGCGACGACCTATCGCGGTGGGACTCCGGGACTGGCGCCGACGAGCGTGAAAGGCCGCAAGTTCGATGCCAAGCGACCCGAGGTCTCGCGGTACCGCAGCTACCTGACGGCCCAGCAGCAGGCACTGGCCGAACGAGCCGGTGTGACGCCGCTGAGCCACCTCACGCTGGCTAGCAATGCGTTCGCGGCGCGGCTGACCGGCAGCCAGGCTCAGGCGCTGGCCGACCGCAGCGAGGTGCTCGCGGTGACGCCGGACGTCGCCCGGCACGTCGACCTCTGGAATACGCCTCAGTTTCTGAATCTGTCCGGCAAGCGGGGGCTGTGGAGCAAGCTCGGCGGGATCGACAAGGCTGGTGACGGCATCGTCGTCGGTGACCTCGACACAGGCATCCAGCCAACGAACCCGTTGTTCGCCGGCGCCCCGCTGAGCAGCAGTCCGCAGGGCAAGTGGGGGCTGCGCCGGGTGGGCGACACCGTCGTGATGAACAAGGCTGACGGCGAGATCTTCGTCGGAAACTGCCAGCCGGGTGAGGGATGGCAGGCGGACTACTGCAACTCCAAGATCATCAGCGCCCGCTACTACCCGGACACCTTCGTGGCGAACGTGCCCGACCGCGCACACTGGGGTACTGGCGAGGTGCTCTCCGCCTATGACGGAGCGGGCCACGGCAGCCACACCGCAAGCACCGCCGCAGGCAACAACGGCGTCGAGCTGATCACCGACGGCATCGATTTCGGCAAGGGCAGTGGCGTAGCACCAGCCGCCAAACTCGCGATCTACAAGGTCTGCTTCTCCGATGACGATCCCAACACCGGTGACTGCTACGGCAGTTCGAGCATGCAGGCCATCGACGACGCGATCGCCGACGGCGTCGATGTCATCAACTACTCCATCTCGGGGGCGACGAACACGGTGATCGACCCGGTCGAGCTCGCCTTCGAAGGCGCGGCAGAGGCCGGAATCTTCGTTGCGACCTCGGCGGGCAACAGCGGACCGGCCGCGAGCACGGTTGCGCACAACAGCCCCTGGTTGACCACGGTGGCCGCGAGCACCCACGCCAACCTGGAGAACACCCTCGTCCTCGGCGATGGGACGAAGATCAAGGGGGCGAGCGTCAACCGGACGCCGGTTGCCTCCGCGCCGCTGGTGAGCTCGTCGGCGGTGGCGCTGAACGGCGCCGCACCGGCCGAGGCGAGCCTGTGCTTCGACAACACGTTGGATCCGTCGAAGGCGAAGGGGAAGATCGTCGTCTGCACCCGAGGGACGAACCCGCGGGTGGCCAAGTCCGCCGAGGTTAAGCGCGCCGGCGGCGTCGGCATGGTGCTGAGCAATCCGAGCCCCGGTCAGAGCCTGGATCCCGATTTCCACTCCGTCCCGACGGTGCATATCGACGACCAGGGCGCGACTCGGGTCAATGCCTATCTCGTAGCCGCCGGAGCAGGCGCTAGCGCGGCTATCGAGTACGGCGACACGACCGGCGGCACGCCTACGCCACTGCCGCAAATTGCCGGCTTCTCCTCACGGGGCCCGGCGATCGCGAGCGACTCCGACCTGCTCAAGCCAGATATCACGGCGCCTGGCGTCGGGGTGCTGGCGGCAGTGTCGCCCTTGCAGAATTCGGGGCGCGACTTCGATCTCTACTCGGGTACGTCGATGGCCGCGCCGCACATCAGCGGTCTGGCGGCACTCATCCTGACGAGGTATCCGGACTGGTCACCCAGCCGCGTGAAATCGGCCATGATGACGACCGCATACGACCTCAAGGACGCTGCGGGCAACAGGACGGCCGATCCCTTCGCGCAGGGAGCGGGACATGTGGACCCCACGAGATTCCTCAACCCGGGGCTCACCGTGGAATCTGGGGCGGCGGACTGGCAGGGCTACCTCACCGGCCAGGGCCTAGACACCGGCGTGCCCGCGATCGACGCGTCGCAGGTCAACGTGCCTTCGATCGCCAAGGGACGCCTGGCCTCCTCGACCACCATCACCCGTACCTTCACCGGTTTGATCAGGGGGGACTGGCGGTTGTCGGTGTCGCTGCCGGGATTCGCGGTCAGCTACCCGCGCCAGATCCGGATCGACAAGCCGGGTCGTACCGCCTCGGTAACGCTGGTCTTTACCCGGACCACGGCGCCGATCGCCCAATGGAGCACCGGATTCCTTCGGCTGAGCGGGCCTACCAGCGTCCGGCTGCCCATCGCGCTACGCCCGGTCTCGGTGGCCGCGCCGACCTCGGTGGCGGGCACTGGCGCAGCCGGATCGGTAGACGTCGGCTTCACCGCGGGGTTCACGGGCTCGTTGCGGATCAACCAGGACGGCCTCGTTCCGGGCTCGGTGACCAAGGCGAATGTCGCGGGGGGTAGCACCAAGAACTACATCGTCGACGTCCCCAGCGGCACCAAATATGCCCGCTTCGATGAGAAGAGCGCCGACCCCGACGCCGATCTCGATCTGACCGTTTACACGATGAATGCGGCCGGAACCGCCCTGACCGGTGTGGCGGGACAGTCGGCGACGTCGGCCGCCGACGAGCAGGTCAACCTGACGAACCCCACTGCGGGCAAGTATTACGTCAGAGTTGCCGGCTACGCGCCCGCACCAGGCACGACGTCGACGGACTTCACCCTGACCAACTTCGTCGTGAACCCGGCCAGCTATGTCGGCAACCTGGCCGTCACGCCGAATCCGGTACCGGTTACCCAAGGCCAGGCTGGCAGCTTTACCGCCAGCTGGTCAGGGCTCGTCGCGGGCACTCCGTACCTCGGCCTGTTCGGTTACGACGGTGCGCTGGAACCGACGGTGCTCACCGTCGCCGCGCAGTAACCCACTGGCGTGTGGGGGCGAGCTGGCGACTCGCCCCCACACGCCGGGCCGCATAAGCGGCGGCCCGCGCGTCAGCGCTTGACTGCCGTCAGCCCTTGGCTCGCACGCCGGCCCGACCGCGGGTGGGCACGGTGGCCGCGGCGATCCGCTTCACGGCTGGTTTGGCCGGCGCCTTAGCCAGCGTTTTAGCCGGTGCCTTGGCCGGCGTTTTAGCCGGCGCCTTGGCCGTTGTGGCCTGGGGCTTCACCACCTTGGAGGTGGCTTTCGTGGCCTTCTGGCTGCCGTTCGCCGCTTTCGCCGGCCGCGAGCGGCTCTGGACCAGCCGATCACTCAGAATGTGGGCGAGGAAAGTCCCGGTGTGCGAGGCCGCCACCGCGGCCACCTCTTCGGGCGTTCCCTGAGCGACGACCTGCCCGCCGCCCGAGCCGCCCTCGGGCCCCATGTCGATGACCCAGTCAGCGGTCTTGATGACATCCAGATTGTGTTCGATCACCAGGACACTGTTCCCCTTGTCCACCAGGGATTGCAGCACGGCAAGCAGCTTGGACACGTCCTCGAAATGCAGGCCGGTCGTGGGCTCGTCCAGCACGTAGATCGTTCTGCCGGTGGACCGCTTCTGCAGCTCGCTTGCCAGCTTGACCCGCTGGGCCTCACCGCCGGAAAGGGTGGGAGCCGGCTGGCCCAGCCGAACGTAGCCAAGCCCGACGTCCACCAGGGTGTCCAGATGGCGCGCGATCTTCGAGATGGGCTTGAAGAACTCAGCAGCCTCCTCGATCGGCATATCGAGCACCTCGGCGATGGTCTTGCCCTTGTAGTGCACTTCGAGCGTCTCCCGGTTGTAGCGGGCGCCCTTGCAGACCTCGCAGGGGACATAGACGTCCGGCAGGAAGTTCATCTCGATCTTGATCGTTCCGTCGCCGGCGCAGTTCTCGCAGCGCCCGCCTTTGACGTTGAAGGAGAACCGTCCCTGCAGGTAGCCGCGAACCTTCGCCTCGGTGGTCTCGGCGAAGAGTTTGCGGATGTGATCGAAGACGCCGGTGTAGGTAGCGGGGTTGGAGCGCGGGGTCCGCCCGATCGGTGACTGGTCGACGCCGACCACCTTGTCCAGGTGCTCGAGCCCGGTGACCCGCCGGTGCCGTCCCGGCGGCAGCTTCGCGCCATTGATCCGGTTGGCCAGCGTGGTGTACAGGATGTCGTTGACCAAGGTGGACTTGCCCGAACCGGAGACGCCCGTCACCGCGACGAAGACGCCGAGCGGGAACGCCACGTCGAGGTTACGCAGGTTGTGCTCGCGGGCGCCTTCGACCACCAGCTGGCGACTCTTGCTCACGGGCCGCCGGATGACCGGCACCTCGATCGAGCGGCGGCCAGAAAGGTACCCGCCGGTGATCGACTCCTCGGACTTCAGCAGATCCTCAACC
>JAVEES010000063.1 GCA_030840285.1 Pseudonocardiales bacterium | reverse complement strand
AGCAGCGCCATCAGCGCTCTCCTTCCGGCTGTGCGGCGTCGTCGGTGGTCCCGAGATAGGCAGCGATCACGACAGGGTCCTTCTGGATCTCTTCAGGAGTGCCCTCGGCGATCTTCTCACCGAAGTTGAGGACGATCAGCCGGTGCGCGATAGACATGACGAGTTTCATGTCGTGCTCGATCAGCAGCACCGAGACGTTGTCCTCACGGTTGATGCGCGTGATCAGATCCGCCAGATCGCGCTTCTCGGCCGGGTTGGTGCCGGCCGCCGGCTCGTCGAGCAGGATCACACCGGGGTTGGTACCCAGCGCACGCGCGATCTCCAGCCGGCGCTGCTCGCCGTAGGCCAGCGAACCGGCAAGGTCATTGGCCCGCTGGGTCAGCCCGACGAAGGACAGTAACTCATAGGCCCGTTCGGTGCTCTCGCGCTCCTCCCGGCGCTGCCACGGCATGCCCAGCATCGCGGCAATCGGGCCCGCCTTCTGGCGCGTCTCGACGCCCACCTTCACGTTCTCCAACGCCGTCAGCGCAGGGAAGAGCCGGATGTTCTGGAACGTCCGGGCGACCCCGAGCCGGTTGACCACATGCGTCTTCTCGCCCAGCACGCTGACCGGCGAATCGCCGACCCGGGCCGCTAGGTCGATGCGTCCCTCCTGCGGCGTGTACACACCGGTCAGCGAGTTGAACAGCGAGGTCTTGCCGGCACCGTTGGGACCGATGACAGCGAGGATCTCGCCCCGGTACATGCGCAGCGAGACGTGGTTGAGGCTCGTCACACCACCGAAGCGCAGCGTCACGTCGTCGACGTCGTAGACGACATCACGGGTGCTCGGAACCGGGTTCACGGCAACATCATCCAGCGCGGTCATGCCCGTGCCCCCAAACCTTCGCCCTCAGGAACCGCGCTGACTTCGGAGGAAGCCGGCGCGTGCAGACCCCTCAGCTCGGCGGCACGTCTGCGCGCCGGAATCAAACCAGCCGGACGGAAGATCATCATGAGCAGGACGACCGCGCCGATCCACATCTGACGGTCTTCGGCGGGAACCTGGTCCTTGAGGAATTCCGGCAACCAGGTCAGGACCGCCGCTCCGGCCATCGCGCCCGGCAGCGACCCCATGCCACCGAAGACGACGTAGGCGACCACCAGGATCGAGTTGTTCAGCACGAAGTTCTCGGGGTTGATATAGCCGATCTGCGAGGCGAAGAAGACACCGGCGACACCAGAGGTCGACGCGCCGATCGCGAAGGCCAGCAGCTTGACCCTGGTGGTGTTGATACCGGTGGCTTGCGCGGCGACCTCGTCCTCCCTGATCGCGGCCCACGCGCGGCCGAGGCGAGAGGCCTCCAGCCGGCGGAACAGCAGGACGACCACGAGGATCAGCACGAGCAGCAGATACCAGTACTGAAGGTTGTTCTGGCCCCAGACGAATTTGATGGGCCCCAGGTGAATGGTCGGGTGTGGAATGCCGAAGGCACCCTTGGGACCGTTGGTGATGTTGCCCGGGTTGTTGTTGGCGGTGATCCGGATGATCTCACCGAAGCCCAGCGTCACGATCGCCAGGTAGTCACCACGCAGCCGCAGCGTCGGCGCGCCGAGCGCGACACCGGCGATGAGACAGATGACGATCGCGAACGGGATCGCCAGCAAAGGACTGAGGTGCAGGAACGACGGTGGCTTGTGCGGCAGCGCGCCGGTGAGGAACGCCGTGGTGTAGGAGCCGATCGCGTAGAAGGCGATGAAACCGAGGTCCAGCAAACCTGCCCAGCCCACCACGACGTTGAGGCCGATGGCCAGCAGCACGTAGATGCCGATCTCGGAAACAAGCACCTTCTGCCAGAACCCGGTCGCGGTCGGCGGGTAGAACAGCGCGGCGGCGATGACGATGAACAGGAACATCTTTGCGCTGCCCGGTGCGGTGAATCCGCGAGCGAGCGTATCGGAGGACCGGGCTTCGGCCTGCTCATGGTGAAGGAGTTCCCCCCGCATGCCCAGCGTGGCGACCAGGATGCCGGCACCACCCAGCAGGAAGAAAGCCGCGGCGGCCATCCACGGCCCGGAACCGAGGTTCTGCCAGGGTCCGGTCGCGCCGTCGAAACCCTGGGACCCCGCCAACTCGGTGTAGTCATAGATGCTCACCAGCGTCAGCACGACCGAGATGGCACCCAGCGCGCCCGCCACCCAGCCGAGAATCGCGTTGCGCAGGTAGGTCGCGGCCGCGCTCAGGACAAGCGTTACCGCGAACAGGACCCAGCCGAGCCACGCGAGATAGGCAAAGGCCAGGGCGGCCAGTCCGTGGCCGTCGAAGAAGCTCTTGGTGTCCACCAGCGTCGCGTTGAGATTCTGCGGTGAGAACCAGGTCGCCTGCGCAAAGGCGATCACGCCGACGATAAAGCCCAGTACCACCAAGGGCATTCCGGGACGCCAGGCAAGCAGCCGATCCACGAAGCGCCGGCTGTCGGCGACGTCCGAGCGCGCCAGGGCGGTGGCCAGTGCGGCGACGGCCATCGTGAGGAACCCGATCAGCGCAACGCCGCCACCGAGGGAATGGTCCGGCGTACCCAGGAAGTCGCGGACCAGGCCTTGGGACGTGTATGCCCAGATACCGGAGATGACCGCGACCGCGGCCGAGGCCCAGGCCAGCGGCCGGATCGAGAAGACGATGGCGACAGCGGCCAGGCCGAACACCACGATCAGCAGGATCCACGGCACGAAGCTGGAGAAGAAGATCTTCGCCGAAGTGGCCAGTCCGTCGGTGTTGGCAGCCTTGCTCGCAAGGGTCGTGAACTTGCCGCCGGAGATCGTCGGGTCGTCCGTCCAGTGCATCAGCGTGTACGAGACCAGGACGGTGAGCGCGCCGACCGCCAGCGGCCGCACGCCTGGCCGTAGCAGGTAGGGCGTGATGTAGGGCCAGAACGTCATACCGGCAAAGACCAGCAGGCCGATGAGGATGAAGATCAGGATGCGGGGCGAGAAGATCGCGTGCCGGAAGGCGAGCCCATAGTCGTTCTGGGAGCCTTCCTGCTTGCCGATCATCAGCGCGAGGACGAAGGCCAGCGCCATGCAACCGGCCAGGCGTTTGACGTGCGGGGAGTTGAGGAAGTTGGTGTTCATGCCGCACGCCCCAGACGCTCACCGAGAATGCCGCTGGGCCGGACGACGAGGATCAGGACCAGGACGACGAAGGCGACCACGTCGGTCCAGCCGATGCCGATCCAGGCATGGCCGTTCCACGGCGCGGTCGGGATCAGGTTCTCCACGACGCCGAGCAGCAGACCGCCGATCATGGCGCCGCGGATGTTGCCGATTCCGCCGAGGACCGCGGCCGCGAATGCCTTGACACCCGGCAGGAATCCCATCGTGTTGGAGAAGGTGAACGCGGTGCCGAACAGGAATCCGGCCGCACCGCCGAGCGCACCCCCGATGATGAACGTGCGCGAGATCGTCTTGTCGATGTTGATGCCCATCAGGGCCGCGGTCGGTGCGTCTTCGGCGACGCCTCGGATGCTGCGACCGAGTTTCGTCCCTGATACCAGGCGATCCAGGAACAGCATCATCAGCAGTGCGCTCACGATGATCGCAACCTGGATGACGGTCACCCGGGCGCCCAGAATGCTGAAAACCGTGCGGTTCTGCTGGAAATACTGGGGAAACTGATTGTTGGTGAACCGGTTGAACAGCTTGCCTGCCAACTGCGAAAGGAAGAACGACATTCCGATCGCGCTGATCAGGAAGGCTAGTTTGGGTGCGCCACGCCGCCTCAGCGGACGGTAGGCGACGCGTTCCAGGCTCCAGGCGATCGCCGCGCCGACAACCGCGCCCGAGGCCAGCCCGATGATGAACACCAGCGGAACAACGAACCAGGGCAGCGACTTGCCGTCGCCCACGATGGAATGGATCACGATGTAGCTTCCGAAGGCACCCGACATGAATACCTCGCTGTGCGCGAAGTTGATCAGTTGCAGGACGCCGTACACCAGGGTGTATCCGAGGGCGATCAACGCATACATCGATCCTCGGGTCAGTCCGAGAATCAGGTAGTTCAAGAAGTCGGTCATCCAGGATGCCTTCCGGTGAAGAAACGAAAGCTGGCGAACTAGTACGGCCGGGCACCAACGTAGCGTGCGAAAGGCTCCGTCGGTTCCTTCGAAAAAGGAACCGACGGAGCCCTCGTCAGATCACTCGAGCCCGGTGAATCACGGGGATACTAGCTCTGATCCTTCAGCAGCCCGACCGAAACGATCTTGCCGGCCTTCTGGGTGTAGAGGCTCACCGTGGTGGCACCCGCCGGCTCACCGTCCGGACCGAACTTAACCTCGGTGGTGATTCCCTGGTAGTCGATCGCGTTGACTGCTGCCAGCACCGTTGCCTTGGTGACCTGACCCTTGCTCTTGGCATCCTTGATGGCCTGGATCAGGGCGTTGGTGGCGTCGAAGGCTTCCGGCGAGTAGGTCGACGGAGGGGTGTTGTAGGCCTTCGTGTAGTCGGCGGTGAACTGCTTGGCGTTGTCGGCGATGGTGGCGTCCAGGCAGCCGCAGGTGAAGTACCAGCCGTTGCCGGCGTCGCCCGCGCCCTTGGTGAAGACGGAGGACTTCACACCGTTACCACCAGCGGTGATGCCGGTGTAGTTGACCGCCTTGAGCGCCTTGGCGAACAGCGCCGCCTGGGCGTCGTAGCCACCGTAGAACAGCGCACCCGCACCCGAGGACTTCACCGACTGCGACGCTGCGCCGTAGTCGGTGGTCTTGGCATCCACGCTGGAGCGCGTGACGGCCACGCCCTTGGCCTTGAGCTCCTTGTCGACGGCGTCCGCGACGCCCTTGCCGTAGTCGCTCTGGTCATCGACGACGAAGACCTTCTTCAGTCCCTTGCGGGCCAGCCAGTCAGCACCCTGGGTGCCCTCGACGTTGTCGTTCGGGATCACCCGGTGGAACGTCTTGAAACCGAGGGTCTGCAGCGTTCCGTTGGAAGCCGAGGGCGTGATCATGGCCAGGCCGGCATCACCGTAGGTGTTGCCCACCGCCTTGGTCGCGCCCGAGAAGCTTGGGCCGATGACGCCCATCACGGTGTTGTCCTGCAGCACCTGTGCGGCCGCGGCCGGAGCCTTGGACGGGTCGCCGACATCGTCGGCCTTCAGGAGCTTCAAGGTGAATCCGAGATCGCCCTTGGCGTTGGCCTGGTTGATGGCCAGCTCGGTGGCGTTGACCTCGTTGATGCCCAACTGCTGGTTATCGCCGGACAACGGGCCTTCGAACGCGATGGTGTAAGTGCCGCCGCTCGTGGCACCGCTGGAGTTTCCGCCGCCGCTGAGGCCGCTGTTGTTCTTCTTGCTGTTGGAGCATGCGGTGAGCGCGAGCGCACCGACCACACCTATTACGGCGATCTTCGCCAGGGACTGGGTCCGCACTGACGTGTCCTCCCTTGTTCTCGGCCATCACTTTGACGACCGGGTCTAGCTGGCAGCCACCTAGACCGGTTGGTGCCCATCGGGGCATACGACGGTGGCTAGCGGGGAGCACGCTACTGCGCCTTCACGCCTTGTAGGTCACGAAACCGTCGCTACTCGCGGGTCGTAATCAAATCGCGTCCCACGCGTGCTCAGCTGTAACAAGTGCGTCCGTTATGGGCAGACAAGGCGCATTCGGCGAAAACGCGTCGTTACTTCGGCGTCAGCGGTGTCCGGTTTCGGTGAGGATGAGTTCGGCGACGGCACGCATCGTCGTCCGCTTGTCCATCGCGGCCCGCTGGATCCAGCGGAAGGCCTCGGGCTCGGACAACCGGTGTTCGGCCATCAACACGCCCTTGGCCCGCTCGATCAGCTTTCTGGCTTCCAGCCGCTCCTGCAGCCCCTCTACCTCGGACTCCAGCGCGCGTATCTCGGCGAAGCGGCTGGTGGCCATCTCGATGGCAGGCAGCAGATCGCGCTTGTGGAACGGTTTGATCAGGTAGGCCATGGCGCCGGCGTCCCGGGCGCGCTCGATGAGGTCACGCTGGCTGAAGGCGGTGAGGATGACCACCGGAGCGATCCGGGCGCCGGCGATGTGCCCCGCAGCGGTGATGCCGTCCATCTTGGGCATCTTGACGTCACAGATGACCACGTCCGGACGAAGCTCGGTCGCCAGTTCGACAGCCCGCTCGCCGTCGGCGGCTTCCCCCACGACCTGAAAGCCCTCTTCCACGAGCATCTCTCGCAGGTCGAGGCGGATCAGCGCCTCGTCTTCGGCGATGAGCACCCGACGGGCCGCCGCCGCCTCGTCCTGCACGCCCGACTGCTCGCGGGCCATCGCCCCACCGGCTGCGGCTGGCTGATCGGGTGCTGTTGCCTGCTCTACCACGCGACTCACTACCTTCGCTCGTCTCAGCGCCCGGCACGTCATTGGACCGGTGCGCGAGGAACGAGCCTAGCGGGCTAGACTCTTCGTGGCTCAATGCCCCTGTGGCGGAACTGGTATACGCGATGGTCTCAAACACCATTGCCGAAAGGCTTGTGGGTTCGAATCCCACCGGGGGTACCAAGCGCCTCAGCTCACGAAGTGGGGCTACGGCTAGATTTCGAGCTATGACTGCACATATGTCCAGCGAGGAATTCCGCCGTCACGGGCGTGAGGTCATCGACTGGATCGCTGACTACTACGAAGGCCTTGAATCCCTGCCGGTCCTGTCACAGGTCGCGCCGGGTGAGATTCGCCAGCGCCTTCCACCGCATCCGCCGGCCAGCGGTGAAGGCTTCGACGGAATACTGAAGGATCTCCAGGACGTGATCCTGCCCGGCATAACGCACTGGCAGCACCCGTCCTTCTTCGCATTCTTCCCCGCGAATGCATCGGGACCGGCGATCCTCGGCGATCTGCTCGCCTCCGGGCTGGGCGTACAAGGCATGCTGTGGGCTACCTCGCCGGCGGCCACCGAACTGGAAACGCTGGTGATGGACTGGCTTGCCGAACTACTCGACCTGCCCGCGGCGTTCCACTCCTCATCCGCCGGCGGCGGTGTGATCCAGTCCAGCGCCTCGGACGCCGCGCTGGTCGCACTGCTCGCCGCGGTGCACCGATCCAGCGGCGGCGCCAGCGAGGTCGGCGGAGTGGCCTCGGGACGGTTCACCGTCTACACCTCTTCCCAGACCCACTCATCGGTCGAGAAGGCGTGCCGGATCGCAGGTCTGGGCTCCGGCGCGCTGCGCAAGCTCGACGTCGACCCCGCGAAGCAGGCCGCCGATCCGGACCATCTCGCGCGAATGCTGGCCGCCGACGTCGAGGCCGGCTACACGCCGGCCCTCGTGGTCGCTTCGGTCGGCGCCACCGGCACCGGTGCGCTGGACCCGGTTGGCGAGCTTGCCGAGCTGGCGCACTCCTATGGTGCGTGGCTGCACGTGGACGCGGCCTGGGCCGGCGTCGCCGCGGTGTGCGATGAGCTACGTTTCCTTAACGCGGGCCTGGAGAAAGTCGATTCCTACACCACCAACCCGCACAAGTGGCTGCTGACCAACTTCGATTGCAACGCGTTCTGGGTGGCTGATCGGCGGCCGCTGATCGGGGCGCTGTCGATCCTGCCGGAGTACCTGCGCAACGCCGCGACCGATGCCGGTTCGGTGATCGACTACCGCGACTGGCAGGTTCCGCTGGGTCGGCGTTTCCGTGCGCTCAAGCTGTGGTCGGTGCTGCGCTGGTACGGCGCCGAGGGATTGCAACAGCACATCCGAGGGCATGTGGCGCTGGCTCAGGAGTTCGCCTCCTGGGTTGCCGCCGATGATCGCTTCGAACTCGTGGCGCCGCACCCGCTCGCGCTCGTGAGCTTCCGGCTGCGGGCGGGCGACGAGCCGACCAGGAAGCTGATGGACACCATCAACTCCAGCGGCCGCGCCTACCTCACGCATACCGTCCTGGACGGGCAGCTCGCGCTGCGGGTAGCGATCGGCTCCCCCGGCACCGAGCGGCGCCACGTCCTCGGGCTGTGGGAGCTGATCGCCGATTCGATGGCGTGAGATCAGGTGTTCGGTAGGCGGATCATGCCCTCTTGGGCGACGCTGACCACGTGCCGTCCGTCGCGGGTGAAGAACTTGCCGGTAGCCAGCCCGCGACCGCCGGTGGCCGACGGCGACTCCGAGCTGTAGAGGAACCACTCGTCCGCCCGGAACTGGCGGTGGAACCACATCGCGTGATCCAAGGACGCCATCGAGATCGGGTCCAGCCAGGCCGCCAGCCCGTGGTGGATGAGCACCGAGTCGAGCAGGTTGAGGTCGGAGGCGAAGGTCACCGCGCAGACATGAACCAGCGGGTCCTCGGGCAGCGTGCCGTTCACCCGCAGCCAGATCCGGTGCGGCTGGCTCTCGCGGGGGCCCTGACCTCGCTGCACCCACGGCGGATCGTCGATGTAGCGGATATCGAGCGGCTGCGGGATCCGTCCGACGATATTCCAGAGGTCGTCGTAGCCGATGTAGCGCTCGGCCAGGGTGGGCAGCGATTCGGGCGAGGGCACGTCCGGCATCGGCGCCATGTGGTCGATGCCGCCCTGCGGCAGCTGGAAGGACGCCGACAGCGTGAAGATCGGCTGCCCGTGCTGGATTGCGATAACCCGCCGGACCGAGAACGAGTGGCCGTCGCGGACCCGCTCGACGGTGTACACGATCGGTACCGCCGGATCACCCGGGCGGATGAAATAGGAGTGCAGGGAGTGAACGTGTCGTTCCGGGTCCACCGTACGTCCGGCGGCGACCAAGGCCTGCCCAGCCACCTGCCCGCCGAACACTCGCTGCAGCGGTGTCTTCGGGCTGATCCCGCGGAAGATGTTCTGCTCGATCGGCTCGAGGTCGAGCAGGCGAACCAGCTCGTCGACGACCTCTTGGCCGGCCGGCGGGGCTCCGGAAAGTGTGTTGAGTTCTACCTCAGCGGTCACGTTGCAGGACGCCTCCGATGTGGTGCACCCGGATTGTATTGGTAGTCCCGGGTGTCGCTGGTGGTGTTCCTGCGACGATAACCACCAGATCGTCCGGACGGCACACCCGCTGGGCGAGCAGCGCCGAATCGACCTGTCGAACCATCTCATCGGTGGTCTGCACCGTCCACACGCGGTGCGCCTCGACTCCCCAGGACAGCGCCAACTGCCGCTGGACGTTCTCATCGGGCGTGAAGGCCAGGACGGTCTGGTGCGCGTGCAACCGCGCGAGCCGGCGCGCGGTGTCCCCGCTCTGGGTGAAGGCGACCAGCGCCCGGGCACCGAGGGAGTCACCGATGTCCTTGGCCGACTTGGCGATAACCCCGCCCGGCGTGCGCGGATCGTGCAGCAACGCCGCCACGTCGACGGAGGTCTCTTCGACCGAGCGGATGATGCGCGCCATCGTGGCGACCGCCTGGACCGGATAGGTGCCCACGCTGGTCTCACCGGACAGCATCACCGCATCGGCACCGTCGAGCACCGCGTTGGCGACATCGGATGCCTCCGCGCGGGTGGGCCGCGAATGGCTGATCATCGACTCGAGCATCTGGGTGGCGACGATGACGGGCTTGGCGTTGTCGCGGCAGATCGCCACGGCGCGCTTCTGCACCATCGGCACCTGCTCCAAGGGCAACTCCACGCCCAGATCACCGCGCGCCACCATCACCCCGTCGAAGGCGAGCGCGATCTCGGTCAGCTGCTCGACGGCCTCGGGCTTCTCGATCTTGGCGATCACCGGACGGCGGATGCCTACCCGGTCCATCACCTGGTGCACCAGCTTGGCATCGGCGGGCGAGCGCACGAAGGAGAGGGCGATCCAGTCGACGCCCAGCCGCAGCGCGAACTCCAGGTCGTCGATGTCCTTCTCGCTCAGCGGCGGCACGCTCACCGAGACACCCGGCAACGACAGGCCCTTGTTGTTGCTGACCGTGCCGCCCTCGCTGACGTCGCACACCACGTCGGTGCCGTTCTCGATGGCGACCGCGACGAGCGCGACGTTGCCGTCGTCGACCAGCAGCCGGTCACCGGGCTTCACGTCGTTGGCCAGCTGCTTGTACGTCGTCGAGACCCGATCGTGGTCGCCCTCGATGTCCTCGACGGTGATCCGGACGCGCTCGCCGGTCGCCCAGACGGTAGGTCCGTCGGCGAAGCGGCCGAGGCGGATCTTCGGCCCCTGCAGGTCGGCCAGGGTCGCGACGTTGCGGCCGGCTGCCTCGGCAGCGGCCCGCACCTGGTGGTATCTGGCTGCGTGGTCGGCATGCTCGCCGTGACTGAAGTTAAGCCGGGCCACGTCCATGCCCGCCTCGATCAGCGCGCGGGTACGTTCCGGTGGATCGGTCGCCGGACCGAGCGTGCACACGATCTTCGCGCGACGCGTCACGACCGCGCCCCGCACTCGATGTCTGACGCGCGGGGCGTCCTGTCCGATTCGATGCTCGATGACCAGCTCACGAAAGCTAACCCTAAACGCTATCGGCCGGTGCCGGACAGCGGTCTGGCAGTTGCTGCCTCCCGCGGCGTGCTCAGCCCAGCAGATTGTCCACGTAGCACCACCGCCACGCCTCCCCCGGTTCGACGCTGCGCATCACCGGGTGGCCGCTGCCGTCATGGTGCTTGGCGGCATGCGTCCCGGGCGAGGAGTCGCAGCAGGCCACATGTCCGCAACCCAGGCACATGCGCAGATGCACCCAGTCCAGGCCCTCCTGCAGGCACTCGCGGCACTCGCCGGGATGGTCCGGGCGCTGGGCGATCGGAGCGTCGAGCAGGTGTTCGCACTCTTCGCCGGTGGCCGGCGGCACCAGCGGCTCGGCACGGATCTCGTCCTCGGCGGCACTGAGCCGGTCGATGGTGGACTCCTCGAGATCGAGCAAGGACATCACCGCTTGCAGCACCTCGTGGTCCAGCCGGCCGGTGTCACGCACCCGAAGCACCTCGGCCCGTTCGGCCGACAGCATCTTCAGCCGGGCCCGCCGATATTGCTCGCTGGGTGTGACGAGGTCCGATTCGGTGGGACCGAGCCGTTCCCACGCCGAATTCGTTCGCTCCTCCAGGCGCCGTTTGAGCTGCGCGACGGTGTCCTCGGACAGCGGCGGATCGAACTCCCGGGCCACCTTGCTCAGCGCCGCATCCCCCGCCGCGGCCGAGCGCTGCAGCAGGCCGGCCATCTGCAGCGCGTCCTCGGCTCGACTGGGTCCTCGCAGCCGCAGCAGGCGAACCAGCATCGGCAGCGTGGTGCCCTGGATGAGCAGGGTCCCCGCCGTCACCACGAAGGCGGCCAGCACCAGCACCTTCTGCAGCGCGATCTCGGCGGGCAGCACGAATGCCGCGGCCAGCGTGACGACACCGCGCATCCCGGCCCAGGACACCACCGCGACGTTGGACAGTGGCGGCGCTGGCTCGGCTCGCCGGACCGCCGGGATCAGGCGCGGTAGGTAGGTCGCCGGATACATCCAGATGATCCGCAGCAGGATGACCGTCAGCAGGATCGCCGTGCAGGCGAAGATCAGCCGCGGGTGACTCAGACCCGCGTTCCAGGCTGCATCGACGATGGTGCGCACCTGCAGGCCGATCAGCAGGAAGACCGAGTTCTCGAGCACGAAATCGACGGTGCGCCAGTTCGTCCGTTCGGCGATGCGCGATGCGGCGCTCTGCCACACCGGTGCCCGGTGCCCCAGGATCAGGCCCGCGACGACGACCGCCAGCACGCCGGAGGAGTGCAGCGCCTCGGCCGGTAGGTAGGCGGCGAACGGAGCCAGGAAGGACAGCGTCGTGTCCAGGACGGGGTCGGTGAATTCGCGCCGGAGCAGTCCGAGCACCAAGGCGACCGCCACCCCGACCAGTGCCCCGCCGCAGGCTGCCCAGGCGAAATCACCGGCCACCCGCCACACGCTGAAGGTCCCCGCCGTGGCGGCGATCGCGGTGCGCAACGCCACCAACGCTGTCGCGTCGTTGAGCAGCGATTCGCCTTCCAGGATCGTGATGATCCTGCGCGGCATCCCGACCCGCTGGGCCACCGCGGAGGCGGCGACGGCATCCGGCGGCGCCACCACCGCGCCGAACGCCACCGCGGCGGCGAAGGGCACCGGCAGCACCAGCCAGGTGACCAACCCGACGCCGAAGGTAGTGAAGATGACCAGTCCGACCGACAGCAGCCCGATGGCTCGCCGGTTGGCCTTGAAATCGACCAGCGAACTTCGGATGGCTGTCGTGTAGAGCAACGGTGGCAGTAAGCCGACCAGCACCAGCTCGGGCGTCAGCTTCACGTCCGGGATGAAGGGCAGGTAGGAACCCAGGATCCCGAAAGCGGTCAACGTCAGCGGCTCGGACAGGCCGAGCCGTCGCGACAACGTCGCGATGGCCGAGGCTGCCGCAACCAGTACCACCAACCCCGCGGCAAAGTGCATGCCCTTGATCTTTCCAGGCGGCGGAGGGCCTCCCTAACGCCGTGCGGCCGCCATGACCGCCTCGTCGACGTCCGCACCCTCGGCCGTGGCCTGCCGGGTGGCCTCGATGACAGCCTTGTAGTCGCGCGGCATGATCACCGAGAACCGCTCCACGGCCGAATCCAGATCGGTGAGCAACTTCTCCGCGACCGTCGAACCGGTCAGGTAGGCATGCCTGCGCAGAACGGTTTCCAGCGTGTCACGCTGGTCCTCGCTCACCGGGTCGATATCGACCAGTTCCCGGTTCACGAGCGTCTCGTCCAGGTCCAGCACGAAGGCCACGCCGCCGGACATCCCGGCGCCGAGGTTGCGTCCCGTCCTGCCGAGAATCACCGCGACGCCGCCCGTCATGTATTCGCAGGCGTGGTCGCCGACACCCTCGGTCACGGCCGTCGCTCCGGAGTTGCGCACGCAGAAGCGCTCCCCCACGATGCCCCGGATGAACAGCTCACCGCTGGTGGCGCCATAGCCGATGACGTTGCCGGCGATCACGTTCTCTTCCGCGATCAGCGGTGACCGCTCGTCCGGGCGAACCGCGATGGTCCCACCCGACAAGCCCTTGCCCACGTAGTCGTTGGCGTCACCATGCAGCCGGATCAGGATGCCCGACGGCAGGAACGCGCCCAGGGACTGCCCTGCCGACCCGTGCAGGGTGATGTCGATGGTGCCCCGAGGCAGACCGGCTCCCCCGAAGCGCCGCGTGACCAGCGATCCCAGCATGGTGCCGACCGTGCGGTTCACGTTGCGCACCGGCAGTTCCAGCGACACCGGCGAGCCGTCCAGCAACGCGCCCTCGCACAGCTGGATCAGCGTGTTGTCCAGCGCCGCGTCCAGGCCATGGTCCTGCTCGACCCGCTTGGTCAGCGCCGTTCCAGGCGGCGGGGCGGGCATCCTCAGGATTGGCGTCAGGTCCAGGCCGTCGGCCTTCCAGTGATCGATCGCCTTGGCGGTGTCGAGGAATTCGGCGTGACCGATGGCCTCCTGCAGGCTGGCGAAGCCCAGCCCGGCGAGGATCTCGCGGACCTGCTCGGCGATGTATTCGAAGAACGTCACGACGAACTCCGGCTTGCCGGTGAAGCGTGCCCGCAGCTCGGGGTTCTGGGTCGCCACCCCGACGGGGCAGGTGTCCAGATGGCAAACGCGCATCATGACGCAGCCCGACACCACCAGTGGCGCGGTTGCGAAGCCGTATTCCTCGGCGCCGAGCAGTGCCGCGATGACCACGTCGCGACCGGTCTTCATCGCACCGTCGACCTGCACGGTGATCCGGTCGCGCAGGCCGTTGAGCAGCAACGTCTGCTGGGTCTCGGCCAGGCCCAGCTCCCACGGCATGCCGGCGTGCTTGAGCGAGGTCAGCGGCGCCGCGCCGGTGCCGCCGTCGTGACCTGAGATGAGCACGACGTCGGCGTGCGCTTTGGACACACCCGCCGCCACGGTGCCCACCCCGCTCTCGGCGACCAGTTTGACGTGCACCCGGGCCGCTGAGTTGGCGTTCTTCAGATCGTGGATCAGCTGTGCCAGGTCCTCGATCGAGTAGATGTCGTGGTGCGGCGGCGGCGAGATCAGCCCTACACCCGGGGTGGAGTGCCGGGTGCGGGCGATCCAGGGATAGACCTTGTAGCCGGGAAGCTGGCCGCCCTCGCCGGGCTTGGCTCCCTGCGCGACCTTGATCTGCAGGTCATCGGCGTTGACCAGGTACTCCGACGTCACCCCGAAGCGTCCGGAGGCGACCTGCTTGACCGCAGAGCGACGCAGATCCCCGTTGGCATCCGGGATGAACCGCTCGGCGTCCTCGCCACCCTCTCCGGAGTTGGAGCGCGCCCCGATCCGGTTCATCGCGATCGCGAGCGTCTGGTGCGCCTCGGCCGAGATCGACCCGTAGGACATCGCACCGGTCGCGAACCGTTTGACGATCTCGGAGACCGGCTCAACCTGATCCAGTGGCAACGGCGGGCGCTTGCCGGTCTTCAGCTCGAACAACCCGCGCAGGGTGGCACCGTCGCGGTTGAGCCGCTCGACCTCTTCGGTGTACTCGCGGAAGGTGTCGTAGCGGCGTTGCCGGGTCGCGTGCTGAAGCTTGAACACCGTCTCGGGATTGAACAGATGTACTTCGCCCTCGCGGCGCCAGGTGTATTCGCCACCGATCTCCAGCCGGCGGTGCGCCCGGGCGGTCGGCGTGATCGGAAAGGCCTGCGCGTGGCGGGCCGCCACCTCGGAGGCGATGACCTCCAGGCTGACCCCACCGAGCTTGTGCGCGGTACCCGTGAAGTACTCCTCGATCACCTCATCGGACAGGCCGAAGGACTGGAAGACCTGCGCACCGGTGTAGGAGGCAACGGTCGAGATGCCCATCTTGGACATGACCTTCAGAACGCCCTTGGACAGGCCCTTGATGTACTTCGCGACGGCGGTCTTGGCATCGATTCCCGTTATGACGCCGGTGGAAACTAGGTCATCGATGGTCTCGAAGGCGAGGTAGGGATTGACCGCCGCGGCCCCGTAGCCGATCAGCAGCGCGACGTGGTGGACCTCGCGCGCCTCACCGGTCTCGACGACCAGCCCGACCTGGGTGCGCTGTCCCGTCCGCACCAGGTGATGGTGCACGGCCGAGGTCAGCAGCAGAGCCGGGATCGGGGCATGGTCGGCGTCGCAGTCACGGTCGGACAGGATCAGGATGCGCGCCCCGGCCTCGATCGCCCGGGAGCATTCCTCGCGAACTCGCTGCAGCGCCGCGGTCAGCGCCGGACCGCCGCCGTGCACCCGGTAGCGGCCGTCGATCAGTGCGCACTGGAAGCCGGGCAGGTCACCGTCGGCGTTGACGTGCCAGATCTTGGCGAGATCATCGTTGTCCAGAACCGGCGCGGGCAGCACGATCTGGCGACACGATGCGGCACCTGGGTGCAGCAGGTTCTGCTCGGGACCGATGGTGCCGGACAGCGAGGTCACCAGCTCTTCGCGGATCGCGTCGAGCGGCGGGTTCGTCACCTGGGCGAAGAGCTCGGCGAAGTAGTCGAAGAGCAGCCGGGGGCGCTTGGACAGGACGGCCATGGGAGTGTCGGTGCCCATCGATCCCAGCGGCTCACCACCCGAAGCAGCCATCGGCTTGATGATGACGCGCAGTTCTTCCTCGGTGTAACCGAAGAGCTGCTGGCGACGCAGCACCGACTCGTGGCTGTGCACGACGTGCTCGCGACTCGGCAGCTTGCCCAGGTGCAGCAGGCCCGCGTGCAGCCACTCGCCGTACGGGTGTTCGGCGGCCAGCGCCGACTTGATCTCGTCGTCGTCGCGGATCTCGCCCGCGGCGGTATCGACCAGGAACATCCGGCCGGGCTGCAGGCGTCCCTTGGCGATGACCGTAGCGGGATCGATCTCGATGACACCGGCCTCGCTGGCAAGGATGACGAGATCGTCGGACGTGCGCCACCACCGACCCGGGCGCAGGCCGTTTCGATCGAGGACCGCACCGATCACGGTGCCGTCGGTGAAGGTGACGCAGGCCGGCCCGTCCCATGGCTCCATCAGTGCCGAATGGAAGGCATAGAAGTCCCGGCGGGCGGGGTCCATGCTGGTCGCGTTCTCCCACGCCTCGGGGATCATCATCAGCACCGCGTGCGGAAGGCTCCGCCCTGCCAGGTGCAGCAGTTCCAGCACCTCGTCGAAGGAGGCGGAGTCCGAGGCCCCAGGGGTGCAGATCGGGAACAGCCGATCCAGCCGGCCGCTCGGTTCGCCGTTGCTCAACAGGGTGGAAGCCAGCATCGCCTGCCTGGTCCGCATCCAGTTGCGGTTGCCGCCGACGGTGTTGATCTCGCCGTTGTGGGCGATCATCCGGAAGGGCTGGGCCAGCGGCCAGGTCGGGAAGGTGTTCGTGGAGAAGCGGCTGTGCACCAGCGCGATCGCCGTGGTGAACCGCTCGTCAGTCAGATCGGGATAGAACGTCGCGAGCTGAGCTGTTGTCAGCATGCCCTTGTAAACCATCGTGCGCGAGGACAGCGACGGAAAGTACAGCTCGTCGCCGGTCTCGCCAGCAACCCGCTCGGCCACCTTGCGAAGGCAGAACGCGCGGCGTTCCAGTTCCAGCTGCGAGGACACCGGACGGTCCTGCGAGGCGCTCAGCAGCGGCTGCTCGAATGCCGGCATCACGCTGAGCGCGGTCGGACCGAGTTCGTCGGGAACCGTAGGAACCGCGCGCCAGCCGAGCACCTGCAGTCCCTCGGCGGTCGCGGTCTCGGCGATCAGCGCCTTGACCCGGTCGCGCGCAGCGGAATCGGTGGGGAGGAAGGCGATGCCGGTGACATACTCGCCGGCGGCCGGCAGCTCGAAATCGGCGTCGGCGAGCACGGCGCGCAGGAACTCGTCCGGAATTCCGACGGTCAGGCCCGCACCGTCGCCGCTGGACGGCTCCGCGCCGGCGGCGCCACGGTGGTCCATGTTGTGCAGGGCGACCAGGGCGTCCTTCACCAGGGCGTGGCGGGCGCGGCCCCGCAAATCAGCCAGGAAGGCCACACCACAGGAGTCGGCTTCGTAGCGCGGGTCGTACAGGCCCTGCGCGGCGGGCACTGCGGAGAACTGCACGCGTGCTCCCTCGCTCGCGAGGGCCCGATCGTCTGGACCCTCTGCTGACATAAGCGGGACAGCGTCGGCCCGAGACGAAATGCTCTGGTCACATTACCGGCACCACGGGTATGACCGCGAACCGATTGCTTGTGACCCATCTCGCGCGGTCACTGGCGATGGCAGCATGATGCCATGTCCCACACGACCGACTTCTTCGCCGCGATCGCCGCCGGTGACCTCGCCGAGGTGCGCAAGCTGGTGGACGAGAACCCCGGGCTGCTGGACGAACCAGGGCCTGACGGAGCTTCGGCAAGCCTGACCGCGCTCTATCGCGGCCACAGCGCCCTCGCCGACGAACTCGCCGCACGCTCGGGCGAGCTGAGCATTTTCGAGGCAGCGGCCTTCGATGACACCAGCCGCTTGGCCGAGCTCATCACCG
>JAVEES010000042.1 GCA_030840285.1 Pseudonocardiales bacterium | reverse complement strand
GGTGGTGGGTGACGTAGAGAATCGACACACCGGTGTCGCGCAGCCGGCGCAGCAGCGCGATCAGATGAACCTGCTCGGGGCGCGACAGCGCTGCTGTGGGCTCGTCGCAGATCAGAACCCTGGCCTCTGCCGAGAGTGCACGCAGGATCTCGACCATCTGTCGCTGGCCGACCGTCAACCCGCCGCACAGCGCATCTAGGGGCAGTGTGACGCCGAGCTTCGCCACGAGGTCGGCGGCGGTGTTGCGTATCCGCCGCCGGTCGAGCAGGCCGAGCCGATTCACCGCGGGGCGACCGAGCACGATGTTCTCGGCCACGGTGAGGTCGGAGAGCACGCTGAGTTCCTGGTAGACCATCGCGATGCCGAGCCGGTCCGCGTCAGCCGGGCGGGTCGGCCTGATCTCCTTGCCGTCGAGCAGGATTCGTCCGCTCGACGGTGAGTACACGCCGCGCAGGAGCTTCATGAGCGTCGACTTTCCCGCGCCGTTCGGTCCGACGACTGCGCGAATCTCACCCCGCCGCACCGTCATGCTCACGTCGCGCAGGGCGTTAGTGACCCCGAACGACTTCGTGAGGTTCTCCACGCGCAGCACATCGACACCGGTGTCCCAA
This sequence comes from Pseudonocardiales bacterium, assembly GCA_030840285.1. GTDB lineage: Bacteria > Actinomycetota > Actinomycetes > Mycobacteriales > Jatrophihabitantaceae > Jatrophihabitans_A. Next base: position 5,539 of record JAVEES010000042.1, on the reverse strand, counting down.
TTCACTTCCACGGCAGGGCCCTGCCTCCCCAATCGTTGGAATAGGCCTGCCCGACATTGGCACTGGTGGTCGGCGTGCCCTGGGCAGTCACGACGAGCGGGACGTCCTTGCCGAGCAAGATCTTGCCCATCACATGCGCGTCGGCCCGGCCCAATTGGGCGATGGGCAGGCTGTAGGCCACCGCGACCGGCCACCCGCCGTCGAGCAACTGGGTTGCGGTGCCCTGCTCCAGATCGAACGCGATTATCCAGACATCGCGACGGCCCGCCGACCTGATCGCGGCCGCCGCCCCCGCATAGCGATAGCTCAGCACGGCGATCACGTGTGCGTCCGGATTGGTGGCCAGGACTTGTGCCACTGCGGACTCGACCTCGGTCGACTCGCCCGCCGGCGCGGCGCGCACGAAATTCAGGCGCGCGACGGATTGAGTCTCGGCGGCGTTGACGCCCTGTTCCAGCCCGATCTCTCGCGCGATGTCGAAGTAGGCCGGCTGGCGGCTGGGGATGAAGACGACATCGGACTCGGTGATGCCTTTGCGCGCAAGTATCTCGGCCATCGGGAGGGCCAGCGAGCGACCGCATTCGACCTGGTCGGGCATCAGGGTGCAGGTGGTCGGGTAGTAGGCCGAACTGGGCGCCACCACGCTGGTCGTCGGGATGTCGGCGGCCTGGTACTTGCGCATCGCGGCGCCGAACAGACTCCAATTGACCGCCAGCGTTCCCGCTACCGCGATCTGGGAACCCACCAGCGCCTGAGCCCCGCGGATATCCCTGTCGGCGCGGCCCTGAACGTCATAGACGGTCGGTTTCGGCGCCCATCGCGAGGCCTCCTCGAGCCAGAATTCGTTCCACCCCGCGACGGCGGGCACGTACAGCCCGTACCACTGATGGCCGATGCGCGGGGCACGCTGCTGCAGCTCGGCGACTTCCGCCTCGGTCAGGGTGACCTCGGGTGCTCGCCAATCCACCGCGTCCTTCGCCGTTCGGTCCATCCACCAGTCGGTGGCTTCGCCCACCGACGTAGCTACCGGCTCACGCCCGTAGGGGTAATAACGGGACGACCATCCGGCAACCTCGCGCTCGGGGGCTCCGCAAGCCGACAGGACGGCTGCCAGCGCAGGCAGGGTCAGGCCCATTGCAGCGCCGGCGCGCAGGAACTGTCGTCGCGGCAAACCACCCGCCCGGCGATGTTCGACGAGCTCGCTGAGCTCGCGTGACGGCTTTTCAAGCGGTGGCATGCGACAGTCCTCGGGGTCGGAACGCGGCTACCTCAGCCGTGGTTGGTTATCAGGTGGTCTGAACTCTGCACCGTGTCGGGCGTCACAGTCAAGGGGTGTCGCCGGATTCATTGAAGTGCGGAAGTTCGCATGTCACAGCCCATCCCTTCCCGATTGCTCCCGCCGTCGGGAGTGAGCGCAGGCCGCGCGTTCTCCGAATGTGACGGTTGACACGTCGGCGAATTCGCTTCTATGGTTGCTTATCAGACCACCTGATAACGACGGGTGCTGAAACGAAGCCGAGGAGGGCTGGAATGTCATCACTGGACTACACCTACGAAAACATCGACAAAGTCATCGATCGCTCCGCGCGGGTTGCATCGACGATCGACCCAGCCAAGACCATGCTGCTCGTGATCGACATGCAGAAGGCGTGCGTCACCCCCGGTGGGGCGATGTACATCGAAAGCGTCGGGGGTGCGCCGGAGGGCAAGGACGTCGTGCAGCCGGTCGTCAATGTCATCGAAGCCGCTCGCGCCAAGGGCATTCCGGTCGTGTATTCGCTGTGGGGTCTTCGTTCCGACGGTAAGGACGCCGGCGTCGCCGAGGCCAAGTGGCCGGGCGCAATGCCGCTGAGCACCTTTCCCGGCGCTTGGGGCAACGGCGGCGATGAGCTCGATGACGCCATCAAGCCGCTCGACGACGAACCGGTGTTCCGCAAGCACCGCTTCAGCTCCTTCTACGGCACCCCGCTCAACGAGTACATGCGTGCCGCTGGAGCCGACACGCTGGTCATCGCCGGCGTCTCGACGGGAAACTGCGTGATCACGACCGCCATCGACGGGGCCAACCAGGACTACAAGATTGTCGTCCTTGCCGACACGGCCGCGGCCATCCCCGCCCCTCTCGAGGATCAACCGCTCGGCTACGGCCAGCACTGGGAGGCACTTCGCAACATCCAGGCGAACCACGGTGACGTCCTGTTGACCACTGAGTTTCTGGAGCTGATCTGCGCCTGAAGCAGAACGAAGCAGTCCGCACGACCGATACCGACGAAAGGAAACACATGAACTTGAATGGCGTACGCGTAGCCCTGTTGATCGAGGACGAATACCAGATTCTGGAGGGCTGGTACCCTCACCTGCGCCTCCAGGAAGCCGGAGCGACCGTGACCGTGGTTGGCAACGGCCTCAAGGACACCTTCGAAAGCAAAGAACACTACCCAATGCGTGCGGATGTCGGCGCCCCCGACGCCGACCCGGCAGACTTCGATGCCGTCATCGTCCCGGGCGGCTTCGCACCGGACAACATGCGACTGCACCCGGAGATGATCGATTTCGTCCGCAAGATCCACCAGGCGGGCAAGCTCACCGCCAGCATCTGCCACGGGGGCTGGGTCCTGATTTCGGCGGGCGCGCTCAAGGGTAGGAAGGCCACGGGATACGCCCCGATCCGCGACGACGTCGTCAACGCGGGCGGAACCTGGCTCGACCAGGCCGTGGTGGAAGACGGCAACGTCATCACCGCGCGCACGCCGGTCGACCTGCCGCAGTTCCTCGCCGCGATCATCGACTATCTGGGCCGCGAGGTCGCCGCGAAGTCCGGCGCCGGACATCTCGAAGCCGCGAACGCCTAACTCCGACAAGAGGCCGCGAGGCCGACGGGTGCCGTCGGCCTACCGCGTGCTGCCCACAGCAACAGGCCCCTGCGGCCTTGACCTGAAAGCCGTGACTATGAGTACGAAGAATGACCCCGTCGACGTCATCGTGGTCGGACTAGGAGCCTGCGGTGGCACCGCCGTCAAAGTGCTGTGCGAAGCAGGGATGAAAGTCGTCGCCTTCGACAAGGGCCCGTGGCTCGATGCCGCCAAGGACTTCTCGGGCGACGAGATCAAATTCGTCAACCGCAACTACCTGTGGCCCGATCCCACGCTGTACCCGCGCACACTGCGCCACGACGAGGACTCCGTGGCCAAGCGGTTCCAATTCTCCCCCACCCCGCAGTTGGTCGGCGGCGGAACGAACCACTGGGCCGGTTGGGTGCCCCGACCACGCGAATCCGACTTCATGCTCAAATCACTGCACGGCGACCTGCCCGGGGCGAGCCTCGCTGACTGGCCGTTCCGTTACGACCACCTTGAGCCCTATCTGACCAAAGTGGAATGGGAGTTCGGTATCGCCGGTATCGCCGGCGCGGACAAGTACGAGCCGTTCCGCAGCAAGGGCTACCCCAGCCCGCCGCTGCGACCGACCCGATGGGGCAAGAAGTTCTACGACGCCTGCAACAAGCTGGGCATCAATGCCTTCCCGTTGCCGCACGCCATGGTCACGACCGAACACAAGGGCCGAAAGCCGTTCAATCACACCAGTTTCTGGAATCAGTACGGCGATCCCAGCGGCGCGCGATCGAACACGCTGACCACCTTCGTACCCGAGGCCGTGGCCACGGGCAATCTGGAGGTGCGTCCGGAATGCTTTGTGCGCCAAGTCAAAGTTGGCAAGGACGGGCGCGCCACCGGCGTCGTCTACATCGACACCGACGGCAACGAGCACGAACAGGACGCCGGCATCGTCATCCTGACGCTCGGCGCGATCGAGTCTGCCCGCCTGCTGCTGATGTCGCGGTCGGCGCAGCATCCGGACGGTCTGGCCAACAGCAGCGGTCAGGTCGGCAAGAACGCCACCTTCCACGAATACCTCTTCGCGGTCGGCCTGTTCGACAAGGAGATCGACGATCCGCTCTACGGCTGGACCGGCAACTACATCAGCGGTGGGTCGCTAGAGTTCTACGAAACCGACCACGACAGAGGCCATATGGGTGGCTGCATCATCGCAGCGTCCCAGATCACCCATCCGGTCAACTGGGTGTTCCCCGGCCGGCCGTCGTGGGGCGACGCACTCAAGGACGCCGACCGAAACTTCTTCAACTACGCGATGAAGATCGGGCTGATCTTGCACGACCTGCCGGTGGAGAAGAATCGAGTGGACCTCGACCCGACCGTCACCGACACGTTCGGCATGCCGGTGGCTCGGATCACCCACCGTCCCCATCCAAACGACGTAGCCATGGGTAAGTGGCAGGTGGACAAGAACGTCGAGATTCTCCAAGCGGCCGGCGCACGCAAGACCGTGCCGGTCTACCTCGAGGAAATGACCGGCAACACCTGCCATCAACACGGCACCGCACGGATGGGCTTCGACCCGAAGACCACGGTGCTCAATGAGTGGTGCCAGGCCCACGACGTGGCGAACCTCTTCGTGCTCGACGGATCCAGCTTCCCGACCTCCACGGGGGTCAATCCGACCCTGACCATGATGGCCAACGCCTGGCGATGCTCGGAGTACATCACCGACGTTTACGCCAAGGGCCGGGAAGAGCACCTGGCCGTCCCCCGCTGACCCAGCGAATCACAGACTATCGAGGAGGGTTGTCCCCATGGGATTAAAAGCATCCTGGGAAATCGTCGGTGAGCCGGTCGATCCGGACAGTACCGACGAACTGTTCTTCACCGACCACGAATGGGCCACCGTCGAAGCGGCCACCGCCCGCATCATCCCCACCGATGCCGACCCGGGTGCACGCGAGGCACGGGTCGTGGTGTTCATCGACCGGTATCTCTCGGGGATCGACTTCATCTTCGCGGCCGCCGACGGTAGTGGATTCCTGAAGATGACGGGACGGTTCGCCGACGCCTGGCGTGACCGCCAGACCCGGATGCAGCACACCTACCGGCAGGGGCTGGCCGCGCTCGACGAGTCCACCCAGGCGAGTTTCGGTCGCGACTTCGTCGAGTTGTCCGAGTCCGAGCAGGATCGGGCGCTCGAGTTGTTCTCCGGCGCACCGAAACCCACGAAGGTGACGCTCGGCTCCTCCGAAGCGGTGACCACGTTCCTGCAGGGCACCTTCGACGAAGGGATGGGCTTTTTCACCGCGCTGTGCCTGCACACCCGCCAGGGGTTCTACTGTGACCCCGTCTACGGCGGCAACAAGAACCACATGGGCTGGGAGTTCATCGGATTCCCCGGCCCGAAGTCCCTCAAGGACACGATGGATGGCACCTACGACACCCATGACTACTTCGAGCCGACGTACGACTGGGACGAACTGATTCCGCACCTGAAGGCGAACCCGGCGTGAAAATCACCTCTGTAAAGTCCTATCCGCTCGGCAGTCCCCTCGATGAACCGCTGCGCTGGGGCGCCATGATGGTCACCACCAAGGGCGGAATCGTCGTCGAGATCCAGACCGACGAAGGACTCGTCGGCATCGGCGAAGCCGGCTTCTCCTCGGAGTATTTCCCGACCGTCGGACCGATCATCAACA
>JAVEES010000452.1 GCA_030840285.1 Pseudonocardiales bacterium | reverse complement strand
AGGGCAGCGTCGCTGAGCGCCCAGCGGGTACCGAGCTTCTTGCGCTCTCGAAGTCCCAGTGTTGCGGTCACGAAGACCAAGGTAGACGAAACTTGCATACCGGGCAAGATTGCCTGGTGTGCAATATTTTGATTGTCAGAAGGGTGCAGGCTTGCTAACTACACGGCGAACCCGACGTTCGAGCGGGGCGCCGTCGAGAATCCCTGCACCGTCGGCTATCTCGGAGATCGCGTCCACTTCTCGGTAGACACGGTTGACGTAAGTACCCATCACCACTCGACCGAACCAGCTGGCGACAGTCGGTTGCCGCATCGTCCAGTTATGTAACGCCCCAACCGATTTGGCAGCCACCGCCGTCATAGGCGGTTCGCATTCACCGCGAAGTCACCGTCAACCGGACCCCGCTATGCGCCGCGGATGCAAGATTGCCTCCGCCACTCGGGCCACCGACCTGATGCTAGCCGCGGGCTCGATCCGGGTCTCGACCCCGGTTCGTCGCCTCTCCGGGTCCTCTTATGGCTGTTGCAACGTCGCCCCAACCGATGTTACGATTCTACATCGCATGATGTAGTTATGTACTCCATGGGTTCGGTCAGCGATCAGCCCGAAATCGATCGGAAAGGAGCGATACATGGATCAGAAATCCAGCCTCAGATTCCAGCTCATCAGCGCCTGGTGTGGCCCCGCCTTCTTATTCACCTTCGTGCTGTTCTGGGGCGTGATCGGGCGCAACATCCCGAATCCGTCGCCCGCGTTGAGCGCAGCAGACCTCGCCGCTCGCTATTCGCAGCACCTAGGGGAGATTCGTCTGGGCTTCATAGTCGCCCTCATCACGGTTGTCCTGTACATGCCGTGGTGCTCGTATATCAGCGCCCGGATGGCGAAGATCGAGGGCGGGTACCCGGTCCTGGCCAACCTTCAGCTCATCGGTGGGGCGCTGACCGTCATGGTCGTGTCGTTCAGCTGCTGCTTCTGGGCGGTCGCGGCGTTCCGGCCCGAGCGGGACCCGGCGCTGATCCAGCTGCTCACCGACACCGGCTGGCTGGTCATCGACCTGCAGTACGCGTGCACCACGTTGCAGATGGTGGCGCTTGCCCTCGCAGTTCTGGCGGATCGGAAAAACAAGGCCACGCCTCTCATGCCGAACTGGGTGTGCTACCTCACGATCTTCTGCGCGGTCAGCTTCTTCCCGGCGAGCCTCACCGGCGTTCTGAAGACTGGCCCGTTCGCCTGGAATGGCGTCATGAGCTACTACTTCCCGTACTTCTGTTGGCTGTGCTGGGAAATCGTGGCGAGCACCTACCTCATCAAGGATGTTCGTCGGCGAATGCGCGAGTTCGAGAGCAGCCCCTCGGTGGATGGCGGGGCCCCTCGGGCCACGGCTCTTGCCACCTGAACTGCACCGTAGCGCCGGTGCACGTCGGTTGGCCACCGCTCCCGTCCGCGCGCAGGGACGGTGCCGATGATTCTCGCGGAACGCATCGATGAGTGAATCGTCGATGCGTTCGCAGACCGACATCCAGTCCGTGTCGGTCGGTGAACCCACGCGGCGGTTGCCCGGAGTCGAAGGTGTGTGGGTCTTCGTGGCGGCCGACATGATGGTATTTGCCCTCATGTTCGGATCCTTCATGGTCAGCCGGCATCAAAGCCCCGCCCTGTTCGAAGCCAATCGACACGCGCTGAACCCGAACTTCGGTGGAGTCAACACGCTCATCCTGCTCACCAGCTCGTGGTTTGCCGCGCTCGCTCTCGAATCCGTTCGGAAGTCCCGTTTTGTGCTGGCGCAGCGTTTCATCGGCGGCGCCTTTCTCTGCGGCCTCGCGTTCATGGTGTCGAAAGGCATCGAGTACACCGTGAAGTTGAACGCCGGCATCAGCCTGACGACCAACGAATTCTTCATGTACTACTTCACGCTGACCGGTATTCATCTGTTCCATGTGGTCGCGGGCAATGTGGTGCTGGTCGTGTTGTGGTTCAGGGCCCGATCTCGGTCGTGCGACCCGGAGCGGCCCGTCGTTTTCGAATGCGGCGCGATCTACTGGCACTTCGTCGACCTGATCTGGATGATCCTGTTCCCGCTGCTGTATCTGATGAGGTAAGTACTGAGGCTGCTCCGCAGCTGGTTAGTTCGTGTAGGCCGCGTTGAGCTGGACCACTGGCTGCACGGTCACTGCAGGACCGGGCGTATGGGAAAGCATCAGGTTGTATGAGAAGGCTAGGTGTGCACTGCAATAGGTTTGTATGGCCGATGCGCGAGCGCATGCGATCGAGGTGTTGTCGAAAGTGATGGAGTTCGTCTATGTATCCCGCCGTCCCTGACCGTCACCTGCCGTCGATCACTCCGCTTACCGCGAGGTCGGTCGCGTTGAGCACTCTCCTCGGATACCACCCCCCGGCTCTTCCGATTAGCGCCTTGGTGAAGGTCGGTGAGCTTTTGGGGATCGCGGACCGCGCCACTCGGGTTGCCCTGACGCGGATGGTGAAGGACGGCGACGTGACCGCGGACAATGGGGTGTACCGCCTGTCCGACCGATTGCTGCGACGGCAGGCCCAACAGGACGGGCTCACCTCGCCCCCTACCCGGCGGTGGACGGGAGGGTGGGAGATGGCCGTCGTCACGAGTACGACTCGGCCGCTTGCGGAGCGGGTGGCCCTGCGTAAGAGCATGGTGCGGCACCGGATGGGCGAGTTGCGCGAGGGCGTGTGGATGCGGCCCGACAACCTCGCTCGTGAGCTTGACGGGGTCATCGCCGACCAATGTGAGTTCTTCGTCAGTCACCACTCTGACGCGCCGAACCTGGCAGCGTCGCTCTGGGACTTGCCCGGATGGGCGGCCGAGGCTGAGCGATTGCTGACGGTGCTTGACGAGGCAGAGAGTCTCGCTGATGGGTTCATGGCTACCGCGGAGGTAATCCGACACCTACTGCTGGACCCGTACCTGCCGGCCGAGCTGCTCCCTGCGGGCTGGCCGGGTGATCGACTTCGAGGGTGCTACAGCGATTTCAGCGCGAGCTATTCGGAGCGTCTCCGAAAGTACAGCGGCGCATAGCGGCCGGATCGCCGTAGCGGTAGGGAGGCGTCATGGCCTGGCGCGTATGCGGTTCGTTACTCCCCCGCCGTCCCTATCACCGCCTTGGCTGCTCGCCTTCACTGTGGGGACGATTCCTTGCCGTGACAAGTATTCATCATGCGATGCGCTGATGTATCATAGGCGCAACGTTGGCGCTGAACACCAGATCAGCTGTCGTCGCGCACTGTGATCGCCGTGCTCATGCGTTGCGCAGGTCATCGTGCCGCAGGTCGCCAGCAGTCAACAGGAGGAGGGCTATGACGGAAACGTTGAGCTTTTCGATCAGCGTGGAGCAAGAGGCGCTGGTCAATGCTGCCCGCAGCTTTGGTGAGCAGCAGCTGGCGCCGTACTACAAGCAACGTGAACAAGAAGGTGCGTTCGACCGCGCGACGTTGCGGGCGATGGGCGAGCTTGGACTTCTCGGGGTAGAGCTGCCTGAAGAATATGGTGGTCTCGGACTTGACTGCACGACAGCAGGTCTCGTCCTCGAGGCCGTTTGCCGCTCCGACTACAACATTGGCCAGCTGATGGTGACGATATCGTTGAGCGGCGCGATCATGGCACGGCACGGCGATCCCGCGGTCGTCGCGCCGTGGCTGCGCGGCGCGACCGCAGGCGAGGTGATCCCGGCCATCGCGGTGACCGAGCCCGACGCCGGATCGGACGCCGCGAATCTGACGCTGCGGGCAATCAAAGAGGGTGCTAGCTACGTCCTTGACGGCGAGAAGACATCGACCAGCTTCGCGACCCAGGCGGGGTTCGCGATCGTCTGGGCCAGGACGGGCGTTCCGCACAGCGGCGCGCGTGGGATCAGCGCCTTCCTCGTCCCCCTGGACGTGCCGGGCGTCAAGACCAGCGAGTTCGATGATCTCGGCGGTAGGTGCGCTGGCCGCGGCTCGGTCCACTTTG
>JAVEES010000446.1 GCA_030840285.1 Pseudonocardiales bacterium | reverse complement strand
GAGCATGCCCACCCCGCAGGCCAGAGCCAGAAACATCAGCACCGACAGCAGCACGATGACGTCCATGAACGGATCGCGGGTGGCGGCGGCATTTTCAGCGGCCGCGAGCCGTCGGCGTTGAGCGGCGTCCCACCTGGCAAAGAGAGACTTTCGGCCAGCTGCTCGCTGCGTCCGAACCTGTCCCACCCGCGCCGGGGCCGACGTGACTGCCACAGCTCCGGTCTACGCCTGAAGCTCGCGAGTTGCATCCCTATACCGAAATCGGAATCAGGACGAGACCATTCCGTGCCGATCCTGCGGGAACAACACAATTCAGAGAGGACGCAGGAGGGAAGCCCGAATCGCCTGCACCTCGGCCAGCCCGGCTCTTAGCCCGGCGATCCGGTCGGCCACCTCGAGGGTCAAGGCGCGGGAACTCGGCTCGTCCAGTTCGGTCGCGAACTGCCAGGCAGTACCGCGGACCTCCGCGGAGGCACGTGCGAGCCCGGCAACGGCAGTTCGTAATTCGGGAAGCAGCCGATCCAGGAGGGCCCGATCCGGTTCGATGGCCAGCAGCCCCAGACGCTGATCGGTGATAGCGGCGCTCCGGTGCAGGTCGCGGGCCAAGTCACGCAACACGCTCGGGGCAGGCACGCCGGTGAGCACCCGGCCGGTCGCGTCGATCGAGTCGAACAGCGTGATGCGCAGCCGGCCGATCTCGCGGGACGCCCGGTTCGGAGCCGTCGCGGTACGCACCAGCAGGGTGCCGCGGTTGAAGGTCCGCGAGCGGCGAACGCCCCGCACCGCCAACCAGAGGCAGGTGACGGCCAGCGCCACGACGGCGGCGACGGTCACCAGGATCGCCAGGACGATCATCAGCAGCACGGTCATCGCTCCATTGTGCGCACGAAATCACGCGGCTGGGATACCTGTCGTGAAACAGCATCGCCGAAGCAACGACCCGGCAGCCGGCGCTCCGGCGCCGCTCAGGCTTCGCTGACCTGCGAGCGCAGATAGCGCCCGAAGTGGGGGACGGTAAAGGCGATCTGTCCTCGCTCCGAGGAGTAGATCAGCCCCTTCTTCAGCAACGAGTCACGTGCCGGGGATAGCGACTGCGGCTTTCGTCCGAGCACTTCGGCCACGGCCGCGGTCGACACCGACTCCGATCCGGCCAGTGCGATCCCTCGCAGGTACTCCCGTTCAGCTGGCGTAGCCCGTTCGTAACGCGAGCCGAAGAAGCCCACCGCGAGCTCGGCCTCAGCCTCCGGCGAGGCAACCTGGACGTCGGAGATCGCGATCGGCGTGCGCGGAGCGACGTCCCAGACCGCCTTGCCATAGGCCTGGATGAAGTACGGGTAGCCGGCGGTGACGTCATACATCAGCGCCAGCGCATCGTCGGTGAAGTCGGCATCCTCCTCCTGGGCGGGGGCGCGCAACGCCTGGTCGGCGGCTTCGCGATCCAGCCGGTCGATCCGCGCGTAACGGAACAGCCGCTCGCTGTAGGACTTGCTGGCGCTCAGCACCGCGGGCAGGTGTGGCAGCCCAGCTCCGACGACCACCAGCGGCAGCCCGTTCTGGCTGAGCTCGTGACAGGCGGCGCAGAGCGCGGACACGTCGTCCGGCCCGAGATCCTGCATCTCGTCGATGAAGATCGCGATCCCGCGTCCGGCATCGGCGGCAAGGCCGGCCACGTCGGAGAGCAACTCGACAAGGTCGACCTCGATGTCACCGGAATCGGCCCGGCCGGCAATCGCCACGGCATCGATCCCGGGTTGCCATCGATCGCGCAGCTTGGTGCCTGCCGGTGTCTTCTGCGCGAACGATCGGAGCACGCCCAGCACGTAGGCGGTGCTGTCCGGGTCGGCACTGCCAAGTTCCCGGACGGCCAGGTGCAAGGCGGCTGACAGCGGCCGGCGCAGCGACTGGTCAGGCCGCGCCTCGAGCTTGCCGGTGCCCCAGTCCGCGCGGACCGCCGCCGAGCGAAGCGCGTTGAGCAGCACGGTCTTGCCGACGCCACGCAGGCCGGTCAGCACGATGGAGCGCTCGGAGCGGCCGCGGGCCACCCGTTCCAGCACGATGTCGAAGGCGGTCAGCTCTGCTGAACGTCCGGCCAGTTCTGGCGGCCGGCGACCGGCGCCGGGTGCGTAGGGGTTCCGGATCGGATCCATGGATCGCACTGTATCCGGCTATCTAGTATCGATCGAAGATTTCCCGATACAACACGATCGTGTCGGCCTCAGTAGCGGCGAGGCGGCAGATCATTGTCCTTCGTCGTGGAAATCATGATCTGCCCGACATCACCGATGGCTCGCAACTGGGAGGCGCTCAGCCGGTCGATCAGGTATTTGCGAACGGTTTCGACGTGCGGGGGCGCCGCTGCCTCGACCGTCGCGAAGCCGGCATCGGTGAGCACCGCCAGCTGACCTCGCTTGTCGGTGTCGCACTCGACCCGCTGCACCCAGCCCCGCTCCTCCAGCCGGGCGACGGCATGCGACAGCCTGCTGCGGGACGAATGGGTGACCGCGGCGAGTTCGCTCATCCGCATCGCCCGATCCGGATGCTCGGACAGCGGGACCAGGATCTCGAAGTAGGCGTGGGAGAGACCGCTGTCCGCCTGGAGTTCCCGATCCAGTACGTCCACCAGTGCGCGGAAGCCGTCGATGAACGATCTCCAGGCGAACTGCTCGGTCTCGTTCAGCCACCGGGGCTCTGTCATGGCAGGGGTCCGCTCTGTGGATGTGGGCCCGCTGTGAGCCACCGCCACCAATGTAAGCCGGTGCGGCTACCACCCCACGATCAACTCCCGCATGACCCGGCAACAACTCGCCTCACACCCCGGGAACAATCCCCCTCCCACCCAAGATCAACTCGCGTCTGCGGCTGCTATAGCAACGCTAATCGCGAGTTGATCGCCGGGAAATGAGACGCCGTTAGACTTGACTGGTGAGCGCCTCCAAGCCTGTCCGTGTCCTGTTGCTTGAGCAGATCCACCCCAGCGCGGTTGAGATCCTGCAGTCCGCCGGCTTCGAGGTCACCTCGGTGGACCGGGCCCTGGATGAGGACGAGCTGATCGACGCGATCGGTGAGGTGGACCTGCTCGGTATCCGCTCCAAGACCCACGTAACCGATCGGGTGCTGGCCGCGGCACCGAACCTGATCGCGATCGGCGCCTTCTGCATCGGCACCAACCAGATCGATCTGCTGTCGGCCACCGCGCACGGCGTGACGGTGTTCAATGCTCCGTTCTCCAACACCCGCAGCGTCGTCGAGATGGCCATCGCGGAACTGATCGCTCTCACCCGGGGGCTCTTTGAGAAGAATGCCCTGATGCACGAGGGCGTGTGGGACAAGTCGGCCGCCGGGGCGCACGAGATCCGCGGCCGGACGCTGGGGATCGTCGGCTACGGCAACATCGGCACCCAGCTGTCGGTCCTGGCCGAGAACCTGGGCATGCGGGTGCTGTTCTACGACACGACCGACCGGCTCGCGCTCAGCAATGCGCGTCGCTGCGGATCGTTGAAGGAACTGCTGCACGATTCGGACGTGGTGACGCTGCACGTCGACGGACGTCCGGAAAACCGCAATATCTTCGGTGAGGCCGAGTTCGGCGCGATGCGCGAAGGCAGCATCTTCCTGAACCTGTCCCGGGGTTTCGTCGTGGACTACGCCGCGTTGCGGACGCATCTGGAGTCCGGCCATATCGCTGGCGCCGCGGTGGACGTCTTCCCGGTAGAGCCGAAGGGACGCGGCGACGAGTTCGTCTCCGAGCTGCGGGGGCTGCCCAACGTGGTTCTCACCCCGCATATCGGGGGATCCACCGAAGAGGCACAGCAAGACATCGGCCAGTTCGTGGCGGGCAAGTTCCGGGATTTCGTAGCCGAGGGCTCGACCGCGCTCAGCGTCAACCTGCCCGGTCTGGACCTGCCTCGCCGCGAAGGCAGCCTGCGGATGGTGCACCTGCACCGCAATGTCCCCGGCGTGCTGGCACGGATCAACGGATTGCTCGCCGAGCACGAGGTCAACGTCGAGGCCCAGCTGCTCGGCACCAAGGGTGAGGTCGGCTACGTGGTGACCGACAGCGCCAGCGGCGTGACCCAGGCGATCGTCGACCAGATCCGGGCGATGCCCGAAACCCTCCGGCTGCGCGTCGTCTTCTAGGTCACGGCGCCTGAGCCCGCGCGTCGTCTGCCAGGTCACGGCGCCTAAGCCGTGCGCGTCGCCTAGATCTCGCTGGCGCTACTGGACTTGGGGGAGCACCTCGGCGGCGATGAGCTCGAGGTGCTCGAGGTCGCTCAGATCCATGATCTGCAGGTAGACGGTCCCGGCGCCGATCTCGGCATAGCGGCCGATCTTGTCGACCACCTCGCTCGGTGAGCCGGCCAGGCCGCTCTTGCGCAGCTCGTCCACGTCCCCGCCGAAGGCCGCTGCCCGGCGTGCCAGCCCCGCGTCGTCTCGCGCGACAACGGTGGTGAGCGCGGTGGAGTACCTGATGCTGTCGGCCTCCCGTCCGGCCTCGGCCACAGCGGCGCGCACCCTGTCGAAGACGGTGGCGGTCTCGGGCACCGGTTGGAATCCGGTGTTGTACTCATCGGCATAGCGGGCGGCCAGCGCGGCCGAGCGCTTCTTGCCGGCGCCGCCGAGGACGATCGGTGGCCTGGGGAACTGGACTGGCTTGGGCAGCGCCGGAGCGTCCACCAGCTGGTAGTGGGTGCCCTTGAAGTTGAACTTCTCGCCGGCCGGCAAGCGCCACAGGCCGTCGAGGATCGCAAGCTGCTCTTCGAAGATGTCGTACCGGTCGACCAGGCCCGGGAACGGGATTCCGTACGCGCTGTGCTCGGCCTCGAACCAGCCGGCCCCGAGCCCGAGTTCCACCCGTCCGTTGCTCATCTCGTCGATCTGCGCGATCGAGATGGCCAGCGGTCCGGGTAGCCGGAAGGTAGCCGGCGATACCAGTGTCCCGAGCCGGATTCGGGACGTCTCGCGAGCCATGCCGGCCATCGTGAGCAGTGCATCGGTGGGGCCGGGCAGGCCGCTGACATCGCCCATCTTCAGGTAGTGGTCTGAGCGGAAGAAGGCATCGAAGCCGAGATCCTCGGTCGCCTTGGCAACCCGGAGCAACTCGGTGTACGTGGCGCCCTGCTGAGGTTCGGTAAAGATGCGCAGCTTCACAACCACACCCTAGCCAACCCCTAATGATGTCTTGGAAAAGGGGCCCGTCGCGCTGTCGATCTGGCCAGCGCTCGTTCGTCGTCTTAGTGTTCGCATCCGACGCCCACCATGGGCGAAGCACCGAGGAGATTTTGATGGCTCAGTACCTGATCCTGATCTATGAGAACGAGAGCGACTACGCCGCCGCCACGCCGGAGGTCTGGAACGAGGTCATGCAGGCGCACGGCCGTTTCGCCGAGCAGATCACCGAGCTGGGCGGCAAGTTCGTCGCGGGCAACGCGCTGCAGCCCACGACTACCGCCACCACCGTTCGGGGTGACGTCGTCACCGACGGCCCGTTCGTCGAGTCGAAGGAGGCGCTCGGCGGTTACTACCTCATCGAGGCCGCCGATCTCGACCAGGCGCTGGCCATCGCCAAGGTATGCCCGGCCCGCTTCGGCGGCGTCGAGGTACGCCCGATCATGGAGTTCCCGGCCGAATAGTTCCCCGGCAACGACCGAACGGCCGTGACCGACGAGAACGGCGGCGCCGACCCTGACGAGTTTCGGGGCGGCTCTGACGGTGTCCGGCGGCGGGCCGACGAGGTCCGGGGCGGCTCTGACGGTGTCCGCCGGGGGGCCGACGAGGTTCGGGCCGGTGCCGACCCGGACGACGTCCGCCGGGCGCTGAACGAGGCGCACCGTCGCGATTGGGCATGCGTGCTCGCCGCGACGGTGCGCTCCGCGGGCAGCCTCGACCTGGCCGAGGAGTGCACCCAGGACGCCTTCATGACGGCGTTGCAAACCTGGCCGCGTGACGGGATTCCCCGCAGCCCCGCCGCGTGGCTGATCACGACGGCTCGACGCCGTGCCATCGATGTGCACCGGCGCGACCAGACGTTGCGGGCGAAGCTTCCCCTGCTCGTGGAACCGGATGAGCACATGGCGGAGAGCCCGGCCGAGGTCTCGGCGATCGGCGACGAGAGACTGCGACTGATCTTCACCTGCTGCCACCCCGCCCTTGCCCGCGAGGCTCAGGTCGCGCTGACGCTGCGGCTGCTCTGCGGCCTGACTACCGCTGAGATCGCCCGGGCGTTCCTGGTCGGCGAGCCGACGATGGCAGCGCGGGTGACCAGGGCGAAGAAGAAGATCGCGGCCGCCCGCATCCCCTACCGGGTGCCCGCCGAGCAGGAGTTGCCCGACCGGCTCGACGCGGTACTCACCGTGCTCCACCTGCTGTTCACGACCGGGCACGCCGCGCCGACCGGGGACGCCCTGGTGCGCGACGATCTCGTCGTCCGGGCGATCGAGCTCGGCCGGCTGGTCGTACGGCTGATGCCCGACGAGCGCGAGGCGATCGGGCTGCTCGCGCTGATGGTGGTCACCGATGCCCGCCGCGCGACCCGCACCGATGCAGAGGGTGCGGTGTTGCTGCTGGCCGAGCAGGATCGTGGCCGCTGGGATCACGCCGCGATCGCCGAAGCGCACTCGTTGATCCTCAGCGCTCTGCGGGGCGGTCGGCCGGGACGGTTCGTGCTGCAGGCAGCGATCGCCGCCCTGCATGCCGAGGCACCCAGTTACGCCGACACCGATTGGCGCCAGATCGTCGGGCTGTACGACTTGCTGCTGGCCGCCTGGCCGTCCCCCGTGGTCGCGATGAACCGGGCCGTGGCGGTGTCCATGGCCGATGGTCCGCAGGCCGGCCTCGAGCTGCTCACCGAGATCGAGTCGGCATCGAGCCAGCTGCTCGGATACCACTACCTGCATGCCGTCCGGGCTGATCTGCTGCGCCAGCTCGGGCGACGCGACGAGGCTGCCACTGCGTATCGGCAAGCGATCGAACTGTGCTCGAATTCGGCCGAGCGCCAGTTCCTGAGCGGCCGGCTCTCCGCCCTCCGGGCCGCACCTGACCCAAAATAGGCGTCGACACGCGCCCATCCAGCGTGTGGACTCCTATTTCGCGCGACTTTGCCTGAGCTTTCGGGTTGCATGGGTTACTGGCCGGTAATATAGTCGATCTACCGACCGGTAACTTCCGCCGCCGCCCGGTCAGCACCGGTGCTGCAGCAGCGAATCAGGAGAGATCGACGATGGGTCACTACAAGTCCAACCTTCGTGACATCGAGTTCAACTTGTTCGAGGTTCTGGGCACCGGCGACAGGCTGGGGACCGGGCCGTTCGGCGAGATCGACGCCGACACCGCGCGCGGCATCCTGGCCGAGGTGCGCAAGCTCGCCGAGGGACCGCTCGCCGATTCCTACGTCGACTCCGACCGCAATCCGCCGGTATTCGATCCGGCGACCAACTCGGTGCGCATGCCCGAAGCGTTCAAGAAGTCCTACCAGGCCTGGCAGGACGCCGAGTGGTGGCGGCTGGAGTCCACGCCGGACTACGGCGGCACGATCGCGCCGCGCTCGCTGGTCTGGTCCATCGCCGAACTTGTGCTGGGTGCCAATCCCGCGATCTGGATGTACAACTGCGGGCCGGCCTTCGCCAACATCATTCACGAGCTGGGCACGCCCGAGCAGCAGGCGATCGGCCGGCTGATCATCGACAAGCGGTGGGGCGCGACGATGGTGCTGACCGAGCCCGATGCCGGGTCCGATGTCGGGGCTGGGCGCTCCAAGGCGATCCGGCAGGACGACGGCAGCTGGCACATCGAAGGCGTGAAGCGCTTCATCACCTCCGCCGAGCACGACATGGCCGAGAACATCATCCATTACGTGCTGGCTCGTCCCGAGGGTGCCGGCCCGGGCACCAAGGGCCTGTCGCTGTTCATCGTTCCCAAGTACGACTTCGACTGGAAAACCGGTGAGCTCGGTGCCCGCAACGGCGCCTTCGTGACGAACGTCGAGCACAAGATGGGGCTCAAGGCGTCCACCACCTGCGAGGTGAGCTTCGGCGAGAGCATCCCGGCCAAGGGCTGGCTGCTCGGCGAGGTCCACGACGGCATCGCGCAGATGTTCAAGGTGATCGAGCACGCCCGGATGATGGTCGGTACCAAGGCCTATGCCGAACTCTCGGCCGGTTACCTCGCAGCGCTGGATTACGCCAGGACCCGTGTCCAGTCCGCGGACCTCACGCGCTCGGGCGACAAGACGGCACCGCGCGTGACGATCATCCACCACCCGGACGTCCGGCGGCAGTTGATGCTGCAGAAGGCATACAGCGAAGGCCTGCGAGCCGTCGCGCTCTACACCGCGAGCGTTCAGGACCGGATCCAGTTGGTCGATTTCGCCGAGGGCAACGAGGTGGCTGGCGGGCTCGCAGACGGTGAGGCGTCGGGCGGCGAGAAGTTCAAGGGCCATGCCTCGATGGACGAGCGGCTCAACGATCTCTTGCTGCCGATCGTCAAGGGTGTCAGCTCGGAGCGCTCCTACGAGCAGTTGGGGCAGGCCCTGCAGGTGTTCGGCGGTTCAGGCTTCCTGCAGGACTACCCGCTGGAGCAGTACATCCGCGACAACAAGATCGACTCGCTGTACGAGGGCACCACCGCCATCCAGGGCCAGGACTTCTTCTTCCGCAAGATCGTCAAGGACAAGGGTGTGGCCCTCGGCGCGCTGTCGGGCGAGATCCAGGCCTTCCTCGACTCGATCGCCGATGAGGGTCGCCTGAAGGTCGAGCGGGAGGCCGTGGCCAGGGCGCTGTCCGAGGTGGGTTCGATGGTCGCCGCGATGATCGGACAGCTGACCTCGGCGCAGGAAGACGTCCGCAATATCTACAAGGTCGGTCAGAACACCACCCGGCTGCTGATGTCGTGCGGTGACCTGGCGATCGGCTGGTTGCTGCTTCGGCAGGCCGCGATCGCGTTGACGAAGCTGGACGGCAGTGGGCTGTCCACATCAGACAAGGCGTTCTACGAGGGCAAGTTGGCGGTTGCGAGGTTCTTCTCGGCGACGGTTCTCCCCGAACTGGTGTCGCGTCGCAGGATCGTCGAGGGCACCGACAACGCGTTGATGGACGTCGCCGAAGAAGCCTTCTGACGGCTGCGCAACCTCGGGAGTGAACCGCGCGGGCAACTTTCGGGTAGGCGGCTTGCCGAGGTTAGGGTTGCTTGGTGGCTGAGACTGAACCTGCCTGGATCGAGCTTGAGGGCGGCGCGAACGCGCGGGACATTGGGGGCTTGCCGACCATCGACGGTGGGCGCACCCGGGCCGGGGTACTCATTCGCTCCGCAAACCTGCAGCATCTGACCAAGGCGGACCTCGCCAGATTCGCCGAGCTGGGTGTGCGTCGGGTGGTGGATCTTCGAACCGACGTCGAGGTGGAGGCCGAAGGCGCCGGTCCGATGATGCGCCAACCGGACGTCACGGTCCACCATTTGTCGTTGTTCCCGGACTCGTCCGAGGTGCATGACGAGGTTGCGGCTCGTGGTGGGGAATCGGCTGATGACGGTGGCGCGAGCTTCCCACCGGAGCGTGCCGCCTCGGCCGATGACAGTGGCGCGAGCTTGCCACCGGAGCGTGCCGCCTCGGCGAGTAAGTCGAATGCCAGCCTGCTCCTGCCGTGGCACGGTCGCGGCAAGCCGCCGGTGGTTACCGGCATCGCTGACGCGGACCTGTACCTGACCTATTTGGACCGGCGGCCTGACTCGGTGGTCGCTTCACTGGGCGCGATCGCGGAGCCGGACGGCGCGACCGTAGTGCACTGCGCGGCGGGCAAGGACCGCACGGGGGTCGTGGTGGCCATCGCGCTGTCCCTGGTGGGTGTCGAACGGTCGGCGATCTCGGCCGACTACGCCGCTACCGAGGCGCAGATCAGCGCGATCATCGCGTTGCTGCGCAGAACCGCGACCTACCAGCGGGATGTCGCTGATCCTGCCTCGGTGCCACCGCCACGGGCCGAGGTGATCGACGCTGTGCTCGATGCTCTGACCGGACGGCCCGGTGGTATTTCTGGGTGGCTGAGCGAGCACGGATGGACCTCAGACGATACCGATCGCCTGCGGGCAAGGCTGCTGGTCTGATCCCAGTTGGCGTTGTGCCTCGTGCGGAGCCCGTGGTTTTTGCCGCGGTCCGGGAGCCTCGCCCGGGGGTCCGCGACCCAAACCCAGCGGCGATCAACTCGCGTCCGCTGCTGTTATGGCGACGCGAAACGTGTGTTGATCACCGAAGGACGGCGCGGGTGCCGCGGGCGGGTGCCGTGTGACGCCGGCGGGTGGTTAGGGGTTGTGGGGTGGTTAGGGGTTGGGCGGTGGGATGAGTTGGCTGTGGGCTTGGTGGGTGGTGATGGTGTGGCCGGTGGGGTCGGTTTGGTGGATGTCGCCGGGGATGGGGATTTGTTGGGGGT
>JAVEES010000421.1 GCA_030840285.1 Pseudonocardiales bacterium | reverse complement strand
ATCACGTGGTGATGATCAAGGAACGCTCGAAGGTGTTCCTCGCCGGGCCGCCGCTGGTGAAGATGGCCACCGGCGAGGAATCCGACGACGAATCGCTAGGCGGCGCCGAGATGCACGCCCGCACTTCGGGTCTGGCGGACTACTTCGCGGTCGACGAACTCGATGCGATCCGGATCGGCCGCCGAATCGTCGCCCGCTTGAACTGGCGCAAGCAGGGGCCGACTCCCGGCCCGGTCGTCGACCCGTTGTTCGATGCCGAGGAGCTGCTCGGCATCGTGCCGTCCGATCTGCGTATCCCGTTCGACCCGCGCGACGTAATCGCCCGCATCGTCGACGGCTCGGAATTCGACGAGTTCAAGCCGCTTTACGGTTCGTCGTTGGTGACCGGCTGGGCCACGCTGTACGGCTATCCGATCGGGATCCTCGCCAACCACCGTGGCGTGCTGTTCAGCGAGGAAGCCCAAAAGGCCACCCAGTTCATTCAGCTCGCCAACCGTTTCGATACACCACTGTTTTTCCTGCACAACACGACCGGTTACATGGTCGGCAAGCAATACGAGGAAGGCGGGATGATCAAGCACGGCTCGATGATGATCAACGCCGTATCGAACTCCACCGTGCCGCACCTCTCGCTGCTGATCGGAGCGTCGTATGGCGCAGGCAACTATGGCATGAGCGGCAGGGCCTACGATCCGCGATTCCTGTTCGCCTGGCCGAGTGCGAAGTCCGCGGTGATGGGTGGTGCGCAGCTGGCCGGCGTCCTGTCGATCGTGGCCAGGGCGGCGGCCGAAGCGCGCGGACAGCAGGTCGACGAAGACGCCGATGCGGCCATGCGGGCAGCCATCGAGGGGCAGATCGAAGCCGAGTCGTTGCCGATGGTGCTGTCCGGGATGATCTACGACGACGGGGTCATCGATCCGCGCGACACCCGCACCGTGCTGGGAATGTGCTTGTCCGCCATCGCGAATGGCCCGATCAAGGGGACGTCGAACTTCGGCGTCTTCCGGATGTGAGCACCATGATCACAGTGGCCGAAACTGAAGTTATGCAGGAGATTCCCGTGATTTCGCTTGCACAAGCTCAGACTCGGCGCGTGGGAGGCGCCGCATGATCACACGAGTTCTGGTCGCCAACCGGGGCGAGATCGCCCGACGGGTGTTCGCCACGTGCAGGCTGCTCGGCATCGGCACCGTCGCCGTCTACACCGAGCCCGACGCGGCGTCCCCGCATGTCGCCGAGGCCGACGCGCGAGTGCGTCTCGAGGGCCGCAATGGCTACCTGGACGCCAAGCAGCTGATCGCCGCGGCCCGCGCAGCGGGTGCCGATGCGATCCACCCCGGCTACGGATTCCTCTCGGAGAACGCCGAATTCGCCGCTGCCGTGCTGGACGCGGGCTTGACATGGATCGGCCCTCCGGTCGCGGCCGTTGCGGCGATGGGCTCAAAGATCGAGGCCAAGAAGATGATGGCCGCCGCAGGTGTCCCTGTTCTCGACGAGCTCGATCCCGAAACCGTCACCGCGGATCAGTTGCCTGTGCTGATCAAGGCCTCGGCGGGCGGTGGCGGTCGCGGCATGCGGGTGGTCCGCGAATTGTCGGAGCTGCCTGCGCAAGTCGAGGCGGCCCGCCGCGAAGCGCAGTCGGCGTTCGGCGACCCGACGGTGTTCTGCGAGCGCTACCTGGCCACCGGTCACCACGTCGAGGTCCAGGTGCTCGCCGATGAACATGGCACCGTGTGGGCCGTCGGAGAGCGCGAATGCTCCATCCAGCGGCGCCACCAGAAGGTGATAGAAGAGGCGCCATCACCACTGGTCGAACGCACACCGGGGATGCGGGCCAAGCTGTTCGACGCCGCCCGGCTGGCTGCCGCCGCGATCGGTTACGCCGGCGCGGGCACCGTCGAGTTCATGGCTTCACCAGACGGGCCGGAAGGCGGCTCCTTCTTCTTCCTCGAGATGAACACCCGGCTGCAGGTCGAGCACCCGGTCACCGAGGAGACCACGGGGCTGGACCTTGTGGAGTTACAGCTGACGGTCGCCGACGGCGGCCATCTCGACCCCGATCCCCCACCGTCGCGGGGTTATTCGATCGAGGCCCGGCTGTACGCGGAGGACCCAGCCAAGGGCTGGCAGCCGCAAGCCGGGACCGTCCACCACTTCGAGGTGCCAGGCAGTGCCCAATTCGCTCCTCGCGTGCGCAGTGTTCGGCTCGACTCCGGCATCGTCGACGGTTCGGTTGTGTCGGTGTTCTACGACCCGATGCTGGCCAAGGTCATCTCGTACGCGCACTCCCGCCGTCAGGCCGCCGCAGTGCTCGCCGACGCACTGGCTCGCACCCGCATCCACGGGGTGCGCACTAATCGCGACCTGCTGGTCAATGTGCTGCGGCATCCGGCATTCCTCGACGGCGCCACCGACACCGCGTTCTTCGACACCCATGGACTGGCCGAGTTGGCCGCGCCACTGGCCGACCAACGGGCAGTCGAACTCTCGGCGCTCGCCGCCGCTCTCGCCGATGCTGCGCAGAACCGTCGAACCGCAACGGTGTTCGCCGCTGCGCCGAGCGGCTGGCGCAACCTCACCTCGGGATACCAAGCCAAGCAATACAGCGACGTGGCCGGTGAAACGCACGAGGTGCGGTACCGATTCACTCGCACCGGCGTCGACTTGCCGGGCCACGACGACGTGACGATGGTCGCGACCGCACCCGAACGGGTGGTGCTCGCTGTCGACGGCGTCGAGCGTCCGTTCAATGTGGCGCGCTACGGCGACCAGATATTCGTCGACTCGCCGCTGGGTCCCGTGCAACTCGTTGTGCTGCCGCGCTTTCCCGATCCGGACGCCGCGGTCGCTCAGGGCTCGCTGTTGGCCCCGATGCCCGGCTCGGTACTGCGGGTCGGCGCGTCCATCGGCGACACCGTCACAGCCGGACAGCCGCTCATTTGGCTGGAGGCGATGAAGATGGAGCACACGATAACCGCGCCCGGCGACGGTGTACTCGCCGAACTCAACGTCGAGACCGGCCAGCAGGTCGAAGTCGGCGCCGTACTTGCTCGAGTTGACAATGTTGAAGGAGCCCGCCAATGACCAGCTTCGTCGAAACCGAGGAGCAGCAGGCGCTGCGCAAGGCCGTCGCCGCGATGGCCGCCAACTACGGGCAGGACTACTACCTGGAGAAGGCCCGCGCCGGTGGGCACACCGACGAATTATGGAGCGAGGCAGGCAAACTCGGGTTCATCGGCGTCAACCTCCCTGAGGAGTACGGAGGCGGCGGCGCGGGCATGTACGAGCTGTCGATGGTGATGGAGGAAATGTCCGCGGCGGGCTCACCCCTGCTGATGATGGTCGTCTCCCCCGCGATCAACGGCACGATCATCAGCAAGTTCGGCACAGAGGAACAGAAGAAGCGCTGGCTGCCAAGCATCGCCGATGGCTCGATCACCATGGCGTTCGCGATCACCGAGCCCGACGCCGGGTCGAACAGCCACCGGATCACCACCACCGCCCGCCGAGACGGGGGCGACTGGATCCTCTCGGGCCAGAAGGTGTTCATCTCCGGCATCGATCAGGCGCAGGCGGTGCTTGTCGTGGGCCGCACCTACAAAGAGGGGGCGGCGAAGTCCGAATCTCTCCGGCCCGCGCTGTTCGTCGTCCCCACCGACGCCAAGGGGTTGAGCTGGACCAAAATCGACATGGAACTGTCCATGCCGGAAAGCCAGTTCCAGGTGTTCCTCGACGAGGTGCGGTTGCCGTCCGACGCGCTGGTCGGTTCCGAGGACGCCGCTATCGCGCAGCTATTCGCCGGACTTAATCCGGAACGCATCATGGGTTCGGCCAGCGCGGTGGGCATGGGCCGGTTCGCGATCAACAAGGCGGTCGACTACGTCAAGACCCGGCAGGTGTGGAAGACGCCGATCGGTTCGCATCAGGGCCTGTCACACCCGTTGGCGCAGAACCACATTGAGATCGAGCTCGCCAAGCTGATGATGCAGAAGGCGGCGTCGCTGTACGACCTCGGCGACGACGCGGGCGCGGCCGAGGCGGCGAACATGGCCAAGTACGCGGCGGGTGAGGCGTCGGTGCGCGCGGTCGACCAGGCCGTGCAGTCGTTGGGCGGCAACGGGCTGACCAAGGAGTACGGCATCGCAGCAGCCGTGACCGCCTCGAAGCTGGCCCGCATCGCCCCGGTCAGCCGCGAAATGGTTCTCAATTTCG
>JAVEES010000410.1 GCA_030840285.1 Pseudonocardiales bacterium | reverse complement strand
GAGAGCGCCAGGTCCGCCGCTGGCACAAGCAGTTCCTTGCCTCGTGGCCCGGTGAGCATCCCGGTGAGATTGCCGTGGCCGACCAGCTCAGCGCGACGGTCCCGGCGCACGGGCCGGTCGGCATCGTGCATGGCGACTATCGGCTGACGAACGTGATGTTCTCCCACGACCTCTCCGAGATCCGCGCGGTGGTGGACTGGGAAATGGCGACGATCGGTGATCCGCTGACCGATGTCGGGCTGCTCTACGTCTATCACGCGCTGGCCACGACGAGCACCGCCGTGATGGCAGGCCTGCTGCCCGAGCGGGGATTTCTGAGCCCGTCCCAACTTGTCGAGCGCTATGCCGCGGCCAGCGGCACGGCCGTCGAGTCCCTCGACTGGTACGTCGCGCTCGGCTATTTCAAGCTGGCTGTCATCGCCGCGGGCATCCATGCCCGCTATCTGGAGAACCTGACCGTCGGAGCGGGATTCGATCAGTTCGGGCCATTGGTAGAGGTTGCGCTTGACGGCGCGCGTCGCACACTCGGAGGTCGTTAGATGGACTTGCGCCACAGCGCCCGCTCGCTCGACCTGCAGCGCCGGGTCAGTGAGTTCCTGACTGAGGTCGTCTATCCCGCCGAGGCGGAGTTTCACAAGCAGGAATCGGCAAATCGCTCGGCTGGCACGCCGTTTCGAACACCAGCGGTGCTGGCTGGGATCAAGCAGGAAGCGCGCAACAGGGGGTTGTGGAACCTGTTCCTGCCTGATGAGAAGTTCGGCGCCGGGCTGTCGGTGTCGGATTACGCGCCGCTGGCCGAACTCTCCGGCAGGTCGAGCTCCATCGCTCCGGAGGCGATGAACTGCTCCGCTCCCGACACCGGGAACATGGAGTTGCTGGCGATGTTCGGAAGCCAGCAGCAGCACGAGCACTGGCTGATGCCTTTGCTCGACGGTGAAATCCGCTCCTGCTTCTGCATGACCGAACCGGCCGTGGCCTCCTCGGACGCGACCAACATCGCGACCACCATCACTGCTGATGGCGACAGCTACCGGATCGATGGCCGCAAGTGGTGGTCCACCGGTGCGATGCGTCCGGAGTGCAAGCTCGCCATCGTCATGGGCGTGTCGGATCCGGCTGCCGATCGGCACGCCCGGCACTCCATGATCCTGGTGCCACTGGACAGCGAAGGCGTCACGATCCGTCGCTCGACCACGGTGTTCGGTTACGACGACGGACCGCACGGCGGGCATGGCGATATCACCTTCTCAGACGTCAGGGTTCCCGCGCAGAACCTGCTCGGCGGCCGGGGCGCCGGTTTCGCGATGGCGCAGGCACGCCTGGGACCCGGACGCATCCATCACTGCATGCGGGTGCTCGGGGTCGCCGAGCGGGCGCTGGATCTGATGATCGAACGCTCCTCTGATCGGATCGCGTTCGGATCGCCGCTGGCTCGCCAGGGCGTCGTCAGGGAGTGGATCGCCGAGTCACGACTGGCGATCGAGCAGGCGCGCCTGCTCGTGCTCAAGGCCGCCTGGCTGATCGACAACGTCGGTGTTCGCCAGGCTACGACCGAGATCGCCGCCATCAAGGTCGCCGCTCCGCGCGCAGCTTCCTATGTCGTGGACAGAGCGATCCAGACCTTCGGCGGTGCCGGCGTTTCGCAGGACACGCCCCTTGCCGAGATGTGGGCCGGGCTGCGGACGTTGCATCTGGCCGATGGTCCCGACGAGGTGCATCTGCGCAGCATCGCCCGGGCCGAGCTCGCGAGGGTGAAGACCGCCAGGCACGCGGCGGCGGGGTGAGGCCAGCGGTGAATCAGCACAGCGATCCGGCCGGCAACGATGGGCGCCCGCCGGTGTCCAGTACCCGCGGCAGGATCATTTCCGCCGCCGTGGAACTCTTCGCCGAGCAGGGATTTGATGCAACGAGTGTCAATCAGGTCGTCGCGCGCGCGTCGGTTGCCAAGGGTGCGCTGTATCACCACTTCAGCTCCAAGGACGACCTGCTGTTCGAGGTCTATCGCGAGCTGGTCGATCGTCAGCTGTCCGGGTTGCACGACATCCAGCGGCGAGGGCTGTCGCCCGCCGAGACGTTACGAGCGCTGATCCTGGATCTGGTCTGCACCACGGCTGAGAAGGCGGCTGAGGCAAAGGTGTTCTTCCGGGAAGGCCACCGGCTCTCGGATGCGAACCAGCAGCGAACCCGGCGGGCCCGCCGGGAGATGCACGATGCCGTACTGGGCCTGGTCGCGGCCGCGCAGGCCGGCGGTGAGTTCAGCGCCGTCGCCTCACCGGAGATGGTGACCTTCACCCTGTTCGGCGTCATCAACGAGCTTCCGGTCTGGTATCAGCCCGATGGCAGGAAACGTCCCGCCGACATCGCTGAAGAGCTCAGTGCCCTGTTACTCGCGGCGTTGCGCCCGGCACCGACAGCTGCGGAGCCATCGACGTGAACCGCTGGGGTGTGACGATTCCGCTCGCCGGAATCGAGCTGAGCGAGCATCGGGAGCTGGTGCAGGCGCTGCCGTCCTGGGGTTACACCGACGTCTGGAGCTCGGAGGTGTCGGGAGCCGACGCCTTCACGCCGCTGGCCGCGGCCGCGGTCTGGACGAGCTCGCTGCACCTGGGCACCGCCATCGTGCCGGCTTTCACTCGCGGCCCTGCCCTGATCGCTCAGTCGGCGGCGACGCTGGCCGGCCTCGCGCCGGGCCGGTTCACGCTCGGCCTCGGCGCGTCGAGCCCGGCCATCGTGGAGCAGTGGAACGGGCTGGAATTCAGCGAACCCTATCGGCGTACCCGGGATGTGCTTCGCATGGTCCGCGCCGCGCTGAACGGGGAGAAGGTCTCCATGCAATTCGATACCTTCACGGTCAGGGGCTTCCGTCTGGAGAACCCGCCTGAGCAGAGTGTCGAGATCCTGCTTGCCGCGTTGCGGCCGCAGATGCTTGCCCTGGCCGGGCGCGAGGCCGACGGGACGATCCTGAACTGGCTGTCCGCACAAGACGTACCGCGCTGCGTCGAGGCAATGGGCAACCCGGACTGCACGGTGGCGGCACGCATCTTTGTATGCCCGACCGAGGATCGGGATTTCGCGCTCTACACCGGACGCCGGATGATCGCGGCTTACCTGACCGTGAATGCCTACGCGCAGTTTCAGCGGTGGCTCGGCCGGACCGGTGACCTGTCGGCGCTCTGGTCGTTGTGGGAGGCCGGAGAGCGCGCCGCAGCGGTGGATTCGGTGACCGAAGCAGTCGTGGACGCGCTGGTGATCAACGGCTCGATCGCTTCGTGTCGTGATCAGGTTCAGGCCTACGTGGACGCGGGAGTCACCGTACCGATCATCGCGCTGGTTCCTACGCCCGAACTCAAGGATGCCGCCTCGCTTGCGGCCGTGCTGGCCGGCCTCGGCCGCCGTTGAGAGGAGATTCGCCATGCAGCTGAAGGATTCGGTCGTCGTGGTCACCGGTGCAGGCAGCGGGATCGGTGCCGAGCTGGCCCGTCGGTTCGCAGCCGTTGGCGCGCGTGCGGTCGAGGTGGTGGACCTTCACCTCGACGCTGCAGAGCGGGTCGTCGCGGAGATCGGGCCGCAAGCCCGCGCCAGTGCCATCGATGTCACCGACGAGTCCGCCGTCCTCGGACTGGTCGAACAGATCCTCGACCGGCACGGCCACATCGATCTGTTCTGTTCCAACGCCGGACTGGCGACCGGCATCGGTCTGCAGGGCGGTGAGCGGGCCGCTATGGCGTGGCAGCAAGCCTGGGAGGTCCACGTGATGGCGCACGTATACGCGGCGCGCGCCGTGCTGCCATCGATGATCGCGGCCGGTCGCGGCTACCTGCTGAACACCGCCTCGGCGGCCGGCCTGCTCAGCGCGCCCGGGGATGCGACGGGCACCGCGAGCAAGCATGCGGCCGTGGCATTCGCCGAATGGCTGGCATACCAGCATGCCCATCAAGGCATTCGAGTCAGCACATTGTGCCCCATGGGGGTGGATACCCCGCTGCTGATGGACGGTCTGAGCGCGGGGAATGCGGCGGCCAAGGCGGTGGCGGCATCGGCGGAGATCATCGGGGTGGAGCAGGTGGCCGACGCGGTCATCGAGGGTGTGAGCAGCGAGTCATTCCTGATCCTTCCGCATCCCCAGGTAGGTACGTTGTTCGCCGGGAAGGCCGCAGACGTGCAGAGCTGGCTGGCGGGCATGTCGCGGCTCGCGCGCGCAGCTGGCACCGCATGAATCTCAACCAGGCATCGAACAAATCAAGCATCGAACAATCAAGCATCGAACAAATCCCGAACGGACGAAGGAGCAGGCATGGCAGGAGTCGAGGGTCGCGTCGCACTGGTAACGGGCGGGGGACAGGGCATCGGGGCAGCGATCGCGGCTCGATTGGCCGCCGGTGGGGCAAAGGTGGGGGTGCTGGACCTCGATGAGGCCAACACCGCCGCGGTGGTCGCCGGGATCGTCGACACCGGCGGCAGCGCAATCGGCGTGCGGGCCGATGTCAGCAAGGCAGATCAGGTGCAGGCCGCCGTCGACCGGGTGGTCTCAGAACTCGGCGGCCTGCAGATCCTGGTGAACAACGCCGGCGTGCTGCGCGACAACCTGCTGTTCAAGATGTCCGAGGAGGACTGGGACCTGGTCATGAACGTCCACCTCAAAGGCGCTTTTCTCTGCAGCAAGACGGCCCAGAAGCACATGGTGGATGCCAAGTACGGCCGGATCATCACCATGAGCTCGACCTCGGCACTGGGCAACCGGGGCCAGGCGAACTATGCCACCGCCAAGGCGGGGCTGCAGGGCCTCACCAAGACGCTCGCGATCGAGCTGGGCCCCTTCGGCGTGACCGCCAACGCGATCGCGCCGGGCTTCATCGAGACCGCGATGACCAAGGCCACCGCAGAACGGGTCGGCACCACGATCGAGCAGATGCGTGAGGCGGTTGCAGCAGCGGTGCCGGTGCGCCGTGGCGGGCTGCCCGACGACGTGGCCAACACCGTGGCCTTCCTCGCCGGTGAGGAATCGGGCTACGTCACCGGTCAGGTGATCTACGTCGACGGCGGCCGGGGACTGATCTAGCCCGGTCCGGCCGGTGACTGCTCGGGACGGGGCAGTACCCGGCGTAACCTGGGTGCGGCGATATGGTCCGCGCGGCGAGAGGTCTTGAGTGTTCGACACATTGTCTGATCGGCTGAACAAGGCATTCACCGGTCTGCGAGGCAAGGGCCGGTTGTCCGAGGCCGACATCGACGCGACCGCGCGCGAAATCCGGATCGCCCTGCTCGAAGCCGACGTTGCGCTGCCTGTGGTGCGGCAGTTCATCGCCGCGGTCAAGCAACGAGCTAGCGGTGAGGAGGTCTCCAAGGCGCTGAACCCCGCTCAGCAGGTCATCAAGATCGTCAATGAGGAACTCGTCACCATCCTGGGCGGCCAGACCCGCCGCCTGCAGTACGCCAAGACTGCCCCGACGGTGATCATGCTGGCGGGTTTACAGGGTTCCGGTAAGACGACGCTGGCCGGCAAGCTTGCCCGGCATCTGAAGCAACAGGGCCACACGCCGGTGCTCGTCGCCGCGGACCTGCAGCGACCGAACGCGGTCAACCAGTTGCAGGTGGTCGGTGAGCGGGCCGGAGTCGCGGTGTACGCCCCGCAGCCCGGTAACGGTGTCGGTGACCCGGTCGCGGTCGCCAAGGATTCGATCGACTTCGCCCAGCGCGCGCAGCACGACATGGTCATCGTCGACACCGCCGGCCGACTCGGTATCGACACCGACATGATGGCGCAGGCCGTTGCGATCCGCGACGCGGTCCTGCCGCAAGAAATCCTGTTCGTCGTCGATGCGATGGTCGGGCAGGACGCCGTGAACACCGCGCAGGCCTTCCGCGACGGTGTCGGTTTCACCGGCGTGGTCCTGACCAAGCTGGACGGTGACGCCCGCGGTGGCGCGGCGCTGTCGGTGCGCTACGTGACGGGTCAGCCGATCATGTTCGCCTCCAACGGCGAGAAGTTGGAGGACTTCGACGTCTTCCACCCCGATCGGATGGCTTCGCGCATCCTCGGCATGGGCGACATGCTGTCGCTCATCGAGCAGGCTCAGCGCACCTTCGATGAGGACGAGGCCGAGAAGATGGCCTCCAAACTCGTCAGTGGAAACGAGTTCACCCTCGAGGACTTCCTCGAGCAGTTGCAGGCGATCAAGCGGATGGGCCCGATCGGCAACTTGCTCGGAATGCTGCCCGGTGCCGGTCAGATGAAAGACATGATCAGCCAGATCGACGACCGCGATCTCGATCGCACGGCGGCGATCATCCGGTCGATGACGCCGACCGAGCGCGAGGATCCAAAGCTGATCAACGGCTCGCGCCGGCTGCGAATCGCCAACGGTTCGGGCGTGCTGGTCAGCGACGTGAACAACCTCGTGGATCGGTTCTTCGAGGCGCGCAAGATGATGATGCGGATGACCGGCGGCATGGGTATGCCGGGGACCCGGCGCAACAACCGCAATGCCAAGGGCAAGAAGGGCAAGAAGGGCAAGAACAAGCAGGCCGGCCGCGGCGCGACCCAGCCGCGGATGCCTGCTGGCTTTTCCGGCATGGGCGGGCTTCCGGGCGGCGCGGCTGGCCTGCCCGGCGGGTTCGGCGGGATGCCTGGACTGCCGCCCGGCACCGAACTTCCTGACCTGTCCAAGCTCAAGTTTCCCAAGTCCTGACGCTGTAGCGGGCCCGGGTTCGGTTCAGCCTCGGCCCAGGTACAGGAAATACTCTTCGTCCCGCTCGCCGGGTCGAACCTGGATGCGTTGGCATTGCACCGCATCGAACACCTCGGCCATTCGCTCAGCTAGCGGTTCTGATCGGCTCGCCGACCAGATCGCGGTGAGCCCACCGGGTGCCAGGACCGCACGGCAGGTCCGCAGAAAGGAACTGCCGTAGAGGTCGGCGTTGCTGTCGTAGACCAAAAAGTCCGGGCCGTTGTCGACGTCGAGCAGAACCAGATCCAGGCTCTGACCGGGCATGCTTGCCAGTACCTGCCGGACGTCCGCGATGCGAATCTGGACCCTGGGGTCAACCAGCGCCGGCCGGTTCACTGCGACCAGTCCGTCTCGGTGCCACCTCAACACCTCTGGCTCGATCTCCGCGACCACCACTCGTGCGACCCGCGCATCGGCGAGTAGCTCACTCAGCGTGAACCCGAGCCCTAGCCCGCCGACCAGCACGTCCAAGCCCTCGGACGGTTGCGTGCGGCACGCCGCCAATGCGCTGGAGGCCAACAACCGCTCGGAGGTCGTTTCGGCGGTGTCCATCACGAAGACGCCGTTGACGCGCAGCTCGATGGCACCGTCATGCGGGCGTCTGCGCAGCACGAGTTCGCCGCGCTCGCTGCGCGCCCGGGCGAGGTACTGCGGCTTCACCCGGACAGTGTCGTCCCCCACAGCGCCAAGCACCTGCTCGGGCCACGCCGAAGCCTGTCGATCGCTAGGCTCGCCCGCAGACCGGAGATCTGGCGGGCAGGCGCCGCCAGCCAGGAGGAGCGACGATGGCAGCACAGGCAGCAGAGCGGGCCGACCGGATCGCCGCGGGCTACGCCTTCTCCGGTACCGCACTCGAACTCGGATCCGTAGTGCTCGACGGTGTCGCAGCGCCGCAGGCCCGGATTCGGATACCGCTGGGCATGCTCAACCGGCACGGGCTGATCGCCGGTGCCACTGGAACCGGCAAGACCAAGACCCTGCAGGGGCTGGCCGAACAGTTGTCGGCCAACGGCGTGCCGGTCGTGGTCGCCGACATCAAAGGCGACCTGTCGGGGCTTGCCCAGCCCGGTGTCGCGAATGAGAAGGTCAGCCAGCGTGCCGCCGATACCGGGGATGACTGGCAGCCGACGAGCTACCCCGTCGAGTTCCTGGCGCTCGGTGGCTTGGGGACCGGGATACCCGTTCGGGCGACGATGACCGCGTTCGGTCCCGTCCTGCTCTCCAAGATCCTGGACCTCAATGCCACCCAGGAATCCTCCCTCGGATTGATCTTTCACTACGCGGACAGCGCCGGACTTCCGCTGCTGGACCTCAAGGACCTTCGCGCCCTGATCCAGTACCTCACCGGCGAGGAGGGCAAGGCGGCCCTGGAAGGGATCGGGGGACTCAGCAAGGCCACGGCGGGCGTCATCCTGCGCTCGCTGATCACACTGGAGAACAACGGTGGGGACGTCTTCTTCGGTGAACCCGAATGGGAGCCCGCGGATCTGCTGCGCACCGCGGCCGACGGGCGGGGGATCATCTCGGCAATCGAGCTGGCCGGCGTCCAGGACAAGCCGGCGATGTTCTCGACTTTCCTCATGTGGCTGCTGGCCGATCTGTTCCACGAGTTGCCCGAGGTCGGCGATCTGGACAAGCCCAAGCTGGTTTTCTTCTTCGACGAGGCGCACCTGTTGTTCAGCGGCGCCTCCAAGGCATTCACCGACCAGGTCATCCAGACCGTCCGGCTGATCCGTTCCAAGGGCGTCGGCATCTTCTTCGTCACGCAAGTGCCAGCGGATGTGCCCGACGAGGTCTTGGGGCAACTCGGTAACCGCGTCCAGCACGCGCTTCGCGCATTCACTCCCGACGATGCCGCCAACCTGGCAAAGGCCGTCCGGACATATCCCAAGACCGAGGACTACGACCTGAGCCAGCTGCTGACCCAGCTGGGTACCGGCGAAGCCGTGGTCACGGTGCTGTCCGAGCGGGGTTCCCCCACGCCGGTGGCCTGGACGCGACTGCGGGCTCCACGATCCCTGATGGCACAGATCGACGGGACCTCCCAGCTGCAGGCCGTCGCCGCCTCGCCGCTGCACGCCAAGTACAGCACCGCGGTGGATCGGGAGTCGGCGTACGAGAGGCTCGCGGCCAAGCTCGCACCGGCTGTCGAGCCCACACCTCCCGCCGAGCAGGCGCCCGATGCGCAGCGGCAGCCGCGGGAGGGCACCGGCGAGGCTCACGAGAGCACGGGCGCGGCAATCGGCGGCGCGGTGGCGGGGGTGCTCGCCTCGTCCGCGTTCAAGTCCTTCACCCGTTCGGCGGCCTCGGCGCTCGGACGCGAGATCACCCGATCCATCTTCGGCACCGCACGGCGGCGGCGTCGATGACGGCGCTGCATCTGCGCGGCGTATTCCTGCCCGAGGAGCAGGAGCGGGATGCCTGGGTCATCGACGGCCGGTTGACCTTCGAGCGGGTCGCCGGTGCCGAGACGATATGCCGCCGGGGTTGGATACTGCCCGGATTCGTCGACGCCCACTGCCATATCGGCCTTTCGCCGGCAGGGCACGAACCCGACCCGGCCGGGCAGGCACGGCAGGCTGAGGCCAACCGCGATGCCGGAGCGCTCTTGCTGCGCGACGCCGGCTCGCCGGTGGACAACAGCAGCGTCCAGCAGCGCGACGATCTGCCACGACTGGTGCGCGCGGGGCGGCACATCGCCCGCCCGCATCGCTATATCCGCCATCTCGGCGTCGAGGTCGAGCCCGACCAGCTGGTGGCTGAGGTGGAGCGGCAGGCCAAGCGCGGCGACGGCTGGGTGAAGCTCGCCGCAGACTGGATCGATCGCTCGTCCGGTGAGCGGTCAGACCTCGCGCCGGTCTGGCCGGATGACGTGCTCGCCGCGGCCGTCTCCCGCGCCCATGAGCTGGGAACCCGGGTGGCCGCCCATGTTTTCGGCGAGGCGGCGCTGCCGGGCCTGATCAACGCGGGCCTCGACTCGATCGAGCACGGCACCGGCCTGACCGAGGATCTGCTCGACGAGGTCGCCAGGCGGGGGATCGCGGTCGTACCGACCCTGATCAACATCGACACCTTCGACGAGATCGCCGTTCGGGGTGAGGCCAGATATCCGGTGTACTCCGCGCACATGCGGTCGTTGCTGGCAACCTCACGGCAGCGAATAAGGGCAGCGTATGAGGCGGGCGTGCCGATCTACACCGGAACCGATGCCGGCGGATCGCTTGAACACGGCCGGATCCGGGACGAGATCACCGCGCTCGTCGGTGCTGGGATACCTCAGCGTGAGGTGATCGCGCAGGCGTCCTGGCGCGCCCGCGAATGGCTCGGATTCCGGGGCCTCGTCGAGGGCGCGGAGGCAGACCTGGTCGTGTATGACGCTGACCCCACGGTGGAGCTATCGACCCTGTTCGATCCGCGGCTGGTGCTGTTGCGAGGACTGCTGAGCACCTCGATAGGCTGACCCAGCTCCGATATTCCTCGGCGGTAGCCACCCACTCAGACTGAGAAGGCTTGCAGTGACGACCCTGCGGCAGAGCCGCGCGATCGCCGTCCGTCGATGGGCGGTCGCGGTAGCCGTGTACCTCGTCGCCGTCTTTCATCGGACCTCGCTCGGCGTGGCGGGACTGCAGGCCAGCGAGCGCTTCGGCATCAGCCCCAGCCAGTTGAGCATCTTCGTGCTGCTGCAACTCGGCGTCTATGCCGGAATGCAGATCCCTACCGGCATCCTGGTGGATCGCTACGGGCCTCGCCGCCTGCTGCTGGTCGCCGCGGGATCGATGGGAATCGCCCAGATCCTGTTCGCGCTCGCCCAGTCCTACCCCGTCGCGCTCCTGGCACGCGGATTGCTCGGCTGCGGGGACGCGCTGACCTTCGTCAGCGTGCTGCGCTTCGCGGCCGGCCAGTTCGCGCCGCGCCGCTATCCGGTCATCGTCGCGGTCACCGGAATGCTCGGCATGCTAGGCAATATTGCCGCGACGGTGCCGCTTGCCTCGCTGCTGCATTCAGCCGGCTGGACACCCACCTTCTTCTCCGCCGGCCTGCTGTCGCTGGTGAGCGGGATCGGCGTCTATCTCACCCTGCCGCGCGCTGCCGCACCTCCGCGACGGCCGAGGGAACTGGCAGCCTTCCTGGAATCGCTGCGGAGCGTCGGACGCCGGGTGCAGCTGGCCTGGTCCATGTCCGGCACCCGGGCCGGCTTCTGGGTGCACTTCACCGCGATGTCGACGTCACTGACGTTCGGCGTGCTGTGGGGCGTGCCCTTCATGGTCGAGGGCCAGCGGATGACGCGCGATCAAGCCTCGTCCCTGCTGCTTGCCACCGTCATCGTCGGCGTCCTCGCCTCGCCGCTGATTGGCCTGGTCACCGGACAGTTCCGCGCGACCAGGGTCCCGCTGGCGATCGGCAGCTGCGCGGTCACGGTGCTGGGGTGGTACCTGCTGCTGGCGCTCTACTCCGGCCCGGCGCCCCGGCCGGTGCTGACCGCCCTGGTGCTGGTGACCGGGCTCGGCGGGCCGGTGTCGGCGATCGGCTTCGCGCTCGCCAGGGACTACAACGGTCCGGCAATAGTGGGAACCGCGACCGGCGTCGTCAATGTCGGTGGTTTCGTGGCGGGGATCCTCGGATCTCTGGGCATCGGATGGACCCTGGACGGGATCGGCGCGGTGGACACCGGGGCGTATCGATGGGCTTTCGCCGTCGCGGTGACCGTCCAGGCGTTCGGCCTGGCCCAGACGGTGCGCTGGTGGCTGCGGGCCAGGCGGGCAGTCCTGTCCGCACAGGAACGCGGCGATCCGACGCCGGTGTCGATCGTCCGGCACCGTTGGGACCTGTCCTGAGTCACCGCCAACTGGGTCCGGTCTCAAACCTCGACGGCATTCGTTGCGACGACGGCACCGAACCAGTACGCCGAGTCCTTCGGCGTGCGCACCAGGGTGTCGTAGTCCACGTGCACCATCCCGAACCGCTTCGAGTAGCCCCAGGCCCATTCGAAGTTGTCCATCAGCGACCACAGGTAATAGCCACGCACATCCGCGCCCGCCTGGATCGCGGCATGCACGGCCGCCAGATGCTTGCTCACGTAGTCGATGCGGGCGGCGTCGTGGACCTTGCCGTCCGCTGAGACGCCATCGGGGTACGCGCAGCCGTTCTCGGTGATCACCAGCGGCATCGACGGGTAGTCCCGGTGCACTCGCAGCAGCAGTTCGGTGAAGGCCTCCGGACGGATAGGCCAGCCCATATCGGTGTAGGGGCCCTCCTGCGGTACAGAGAACGCCAGGTCGGTACCCGGGTAGGGCGACGGCCCGGCGTCCGCCTGCGACGGGTCGTTGACCCAGCGTCCGGTCAGCTGGTCGCGCAGTTCGTCACTGGCCTTGGCCACTCGGCTGGGCGCGTAGAAGTTGACACCAAGCACGTCGAGTGGCTGCTTGATGGTGGCCAGGTCCTCCGCGGCGACGAATGACCAGTCCGAGAGGTGTCGGGTGTCGCTGATCAGCTCGTCGGGATAGCGGCCGTTGAGCATCGGCTCCAGGAAGATCAGGTTCGAGAGGGCATCGACGTGCCGGGCAGCCCACGCGTCGGCCGCCGAATCGCTGGCCGGGTAGACCTGAGCAAGATTCAGCGTGACTGACATCCGGGTCTGGGCCGGCGTCACCGAGCGCAGCGCCGCCACCGCCCGACCGTGGGCCAGATTCAGGTGGTGGGCAGCGCTCAGCGCGGCGCCGTGATCGGTGAGTCCGGGAGCGTGCACGCCGGAGGAGTGACCTAGAAAGGCCGAGCACCACGGCTCATTGAGAGTGGTGAAGGTGCCGACCCGGTCTCCCAGCGCCTGCCCGATGACGGCCGCGTATTCGGCGAAGCGCTCCGCCGTGTCGCGGTTGGTCCAGCCGCCGGCGTCCTGCAGCGGCTGAGGCAGATCCCAGTGATAGAGGGTGAGCAGCGGGGTGATGTCCCGCCGCAGCAGACCGTCGACCAGGCGCTGGTAGAAATCCAGGCCGGCCTGGTTGACCGCGCCCGAACCGGACGGGATCACCCGCGGCCAGGAGACCGAGAAGCGATAGGACGGCAGCCCGAGCGAACTCATCAAGTCCAGGTCGGCGTCAAGGCGGTGATAGTGATCGCACGCGATGTCGCCGGTATCGCCGTTGCGCACCTTGCCGGGCTGGTGACTGAAGGTGTCCCAGATGCTTGGGCCGCGGCCATCCTCAGCCTCCGCCCCCTCGATCTGATAAGCGGCAGTTGCCGAGCCCCAGATGAAATGCTC
>JAVEES010000363.1 GCA_030840285.1 Pseudonocardiales bacterium | reverse complement strand
ATGCCGTCCTGAGCGAACTTCCCGACGCGCCGCCGATCCCGCGCGGCGCAGGCGACCTCATCGCTCTGGTCGGACCTCTCACACCGGCGCTGCGGACCGCCGCCGCGCTGTGCGCCCAATTGGGCATCCGGGAGTCCGATATCTGGATCGCGGGCCTGCTCGGTCACCCGGTTGGGCGGCTTTCGTCCGACGAAGAAGCTTCGAGCCGGTCCATCAACGGCATCGGTGACGCGCTGAGACTGCGCTCAGAGCTGCGCACCGCCACCGCCCCGGCAGTCGTGCTGGTGGCGACCGACACCGTGGATGCACAACCCGGCGATCCTTGGGCAGCCGAGCTCGTCGAGGCTCTGGCACCGACTACGACATGGGCCGTGCTCGATGCCACCAGCAAGCCTGAGGACGCTCGGGCCTGGGTGGCGTCCGTGCCTCGTGTCGACGCCCTTGCCGTTCACTCGGTGCAGGCCAGTGCAAGCCCCGCAACCGTGTGGGATATCGGCATGCCCATCGTCATGATCGACGGCCGGCCTGCCGATACGTTCGTGTGGTCGACCGTTCTCTTCGGGGCATTGCGCTCGGCCACCAGGCACCGGGCGAGCGCATGAGGCCAGCGGTCACCCGAGGGACCTGACGATGTTTCAGATTCCGGTTCTGCTCGTCGCGTTGCTCTTGAGCTCTCCCGCGCTCTGGCAGGCATGTATCGACGGCACGATGAACCTCGAGACAGCGCTCATCCGGTTCCTGATCGCGATGCCGGTTGCTGCCGTGATGGTGTTCGCGTTCAAGTCGGCGACCGCCAGTCAGAAGCGTCGCCATGCCACCGAGACGATTGAGGCGACGGCTGAGGAATCCGAGCAGCAGGCCTGAGGCAGCTGTGCCGGGCGCTTACCGGGACGATCCCACGTCCGGCTTGAACAGCAGGCCAGGCGGGCAGCCAAGCGCCGCTTCGATCGCAATGGCCGTCGGCTCCGAACAGGTCTCGCGGCGGCCGCTGACGAGGTGATTGACGGTGGAATGGCTCAATCCTGCGCGTGCCGCGAACGAACGCTCCGACAGGTTGAGCAGCGTGAGGTAGTTGGCGAACATGACGCGATCGCGCAGCCGCATCCGCATCAGGCGCGGCCTCGATCCATCCGGCGAGCCGGCAGACACCACTCGCTCAGTGCTCTCCGCGACACTCATCGCTGCCCTCCTTCGCGCCCTCGGATGCGCTGGCCACCACGATACTGATCCGTCTGATGTCATGCAGAGCAATCGACAGATCTGTGGACAACCGGCGCGGTGTCTACACACTGTCTGCACTTTGACGAGGAGTTATCGTGCGAAACGGGGGCTGCAGCGCGGGAGCAGCTACTAATGTCTACGACATGTCTGCAGAACAAGCATGCTCGCCGATGGGGACACCGCGATGACCGCCCTCTCGCAGACCCTCATCGAGGCGAACGTCGAGAACATCAGTGCCCGCCTGATCGCACGGCGCGCCAAGGATGCCGGGTTCACCCTGAACCACGACACCGTCGCGCGGTATCTGCGCGGCGATCATGGGCGTCCGGACGAGCCGACTCTGGTCGCGTTCTCCGCGATCCTCGGCGTGCCGCTGGCGACACTGCGTAGCGCGGCCGATCTGCCCTCCGAGCTGGTCGAACCCTACGTGCCACCGGCCGAGGCCAGCAGATTGAGCAGGCGCCAGCGAAAGGCGGTCGACGAGATCATCCGGTCCATGCTCGAACCAGCCGCGCAGGGAGCAGAGGTGACCGCACTTCCGACCCGTGGATCCGCCTCGGCGAAGGCCTCGCCCAAGACGCCGGCCAAGGCGCCGACGAAGGCAGCGGGCACGGCAACGCGGCCCAAGGCAGCCCGCCGCGGCCGCAACGAAGGCTCAGCCGGCTAGCACCCCGCCCCACCCGCCGACCCCTCTCTCCCCAGGCCCTCTCCCGCGTGGCCCATTGATGATCAACTCGCGTCTGGTGTCGCCATAACAGCGTCAAACGAGACTTGATCACCAGCGGGTGGGCTCGGGAGCCCGGCGCCGAACAACCCCCGCGCACGCGTCCACGAAACTGTCGGACCCCCACCCGACACTGGGACCATGACCGCACATGCCACCCTGCTGCCCGCCGCCCTCACCGAGCAGGGATTGGCCTACGACCCCTGGCGCGACCTCTACGAAAACTGGCCTGCTTACGAGGTCCGGATCGAACCGATGGGCGACGATCTACTCGGTGAGATCCGTGAAGGCGACATCATCGCGCTACGCGCCGGGACGAGCAGCGGCCAGTTGCGCAGCACGCTGACGCACGAGATCGTCCACCTGGAAAGAGGCCTCGAATCTTGCGGACAATGGCAGGCTCGAGAAGAGGCGGCGGTGGAGGCTGAGGTCGCCCGGCGCCTGCTGCCCCTGGAACTACTGGCTGCCGCGATCCGCGATATAGGTGGCGATACCGATCAAGCGCGTCTATGCGCAATGCTCGACGTCGATCATCTGATCCTGCAGGTCCGAATAGGGCAGCTCCGGGGCTCGGAGCTTCGTACGCTGCGCCGGCTGCTCGGTCCGCAGCGAGATCTGTGGTCGGTGGCATGACATCGGCTCCCCCGCTGGGCACCCCAACAGCGCCCCGACGGCTCAGCCTGCCAGCCCGCTCAGCCGCACGCCGCGGGACCCGAGCTCGGCACGCCCGCCATCAGCGGCTGTCAGAACCCAAAGTCCGTCCTCGAGCAACGCAATGGTGTGTTCCCAGTGAGCGGCCCACGAACCGTCGCTGGTCACCACGGTCCACTCATCCGGCAGCTCCTTCGTCCTGGCCGAGCCGAGCGTGATCATCGGCTCGATCGCCAGAGCCATGCCCTCGACCAGATGCGGTCCCCTACCCGGTTTGCCGTAGTTCAGCAGGTGTGGATCCATATGCATCGCGGTGCCGATGCCGTGTCCGCCGTAATTCTCGACAACGCCGTAGCTGCCGGACCTTGCCACGGACGTTTCCACGGCGTGCGAGATGTCGCTGAGCCGGCCACCGACCTTCGCCGCGGCAATCCCGTCCCAGAGGGCGCGCTCGCACGCGGACGACAGCGCCCGCGCCTCGTCGGAAACCGCCCCTACCTCCACCGTCACGGCAGCATCCGCGTGCCAACCCGCGACGATCGCCCCGTAGTCGATCGAGATCAGGTCACCGTCAGCAAGCACATCGGTCTTGCTGGGGATGCCATGGACGACCGCATCGTTGCGCGACGAGCAGATCACGCCGGGAAAGGGTGGGAACGCATAGCCGAGAAACGATGAGGTTGCACCGTTGCGCGCGATTACCTCGCGCCCGATTCGATCCAGCTCCCAGGTGCTGACGCCTGCAACGGCAGCCTGCGACATCGCCGCCAAGCCCTCGGCGACGACCAGGCCGGCGGCCCGCATGCGCACGATCTCGTCGGTTGACTTCAGCTCGATCGACGAATGACGCCGGCGCACGTCAGCTCAGCCCCATTGCTCGCACGGCTCCATCCACGGGCACATCCTCACCGCACCTAGAGCCGCCGGGACGAAAGCATCGCGACGGTTCACCTCAGGACTGATCCGCGGTCTCCGAGGACTCGACCAATGCTGAGATCGCTCGCTCGGTGACATCTTCGACGGTACCCATAGCGTCGACCACAAGTAGCTGGCTCCGGCCGTCATAGAACTGGATCAGCGGTGCTGTCTGCTCGGCGTAGACGTCCAACCGGTGCCGGACGGTGTCAGCCATATCGTCGTCGCGCTGGAAGAGCTCGCCGCCACACCTGTCACAGACGCCGTCCACCTTGGTGGGGTCGTACTCGACGTGCCAGATGTGCCCGCACTTTCGGCAGGTCCGGCGCCCGGAAAGTCGCTTCACGATCTCGTCGTGATCAACGACCAGCTCGAGCACCACATCCAGGGAGTTGCCCAGGTCGCCCAGCAGGGAATCCAGTTCGTAGGCCTGAGCGACATTGCGCGGAAAGCCGTCGAGCAAGAAGCCCGCCGCGGCGTCCGGCTCGCTGAGGCGATCACGAACCATCGCAATGGTCACCTGGTCCGGAACCAGGTCGCCCGCGTCCATGTACTGCTTCGCAAGCTTTCCGAGTTCAGTTCCCCCGGACACGTTGGCGCGAAAGATGTCACCGGTCGAGATCTTGGGAATCGAGAACCGGTCGGCAATGAACTCAGCCTGAGTGCCCTTGCCCGCTCCTGGCGGGCCGACGAGAACCAATCTCATTAACGCAGGAACCCTTCGTAGTTGCGCTGCATGAGCTGGCTCTCGATCTGCTTCACGGTGTCCAGAGCGACGCCAACCATGATCAGCACTGCGGTGCCCCCGAAGGGGAAGTTCTGGTTGTTGCCTCCGGTCATCGAGAAGAAGAAGTTCGGTAGTACGGCAATGAAAGCCAGATAAAGCGCTCCTGGCAATGTGATCCTGGACAGCACGTACTGCAAGTACTCAGCGGTCGGCCGTCCAGGCCTGATCCCGGGGATAAAGCCGCCGTACTTCTTCATGTCGTCAGCGCGCTCTTCCGGGTTGAACGTGATCCCGACGTAGAAATATGTGAAGAAAAGGATAAGCAGGGCATAGACCGCGATGTGGACCCAGTTTTGCTGGTTGATCAGGTGGTTGTTCACCCACAAGGCGATCGAGGACGTGCTGTTGGAGTTGAACTGCAGGATCAGTTGCGGGATGTAGAGCAGCGACGAGGCGAAGATGACCGGGATAACGCCGGCCATATTGACCTTGAGCGGCAGGTAGGTCGACGTCCCGCCGTACATTCGTCGGCCGATCATCCGCTTGGCGTACTGCACCGGAATCCGGCGCTGTGCCTGTTCCACGAACACGACGGCGGCGATGATCGCCAGCCCCAGCAGGATGATCAGGACGAAGACGAACCCACCCGAGTTCGTGAGGATGGTGTTGCCCTCGTTCGGGATCCGGGCCGCGATCGAGGTGAACATCAGGATGGACATGCCGTTACCGACGCCCCGGTCGGTCACCAGCTCGCCGAGCCACATCACGACGGCGGTTCCTGAGGTCATCGTGATGACCATGACAGCCAAGGAGAACACGTCATTTCGGTACAGCGGATTACAGTTCGACACGCCCTGGAACAGCTGGCCGTTGCGAGCTAGTGCCACGAAGCCGGCTGACTGCAGGATCGCCAGGCCGATCGTCAGGTACCGGCTGTACTGCGTCAGCTTGTGCTGGCCGGACTGCCCTTCCTTCTTCAATGCCTCGAAGCGCGGGATGACCACGACGAGCAGTTGGATGATGATGCTGGCCGTGATGTAGGGCATGATGCCCAGCGCGAACACGGACAGCTTCAGCAGCGCGCCGCCCGAGAACAGGTTGATCAGGGCATAAGTCGTTTGATTGCTGCCGCTACTGGCGGAGCTGATACAGGCCCTGATGGCCTTGCTGTCGGTGTTCGGTGACGGAACAGCGGCACCGAGGCGGTACAGCACGATCATCGCCAGCGTGAAGAGCAGTTTCTTACGCAGATCGGGCGTCCGGAACGCGGACGCGAATGCGGTGAGCACTAATCCTCCTGCGCGGGGCTGGTCATGCCCAGTCGGGGTCGACGGCCGACTGTGGTCAACGTGCCGATGCCATCCGGAGCGTTATCCACAGCCAGGGCACCTCTCGCGAGCGTAACAGCAGGATGTGAATTGCATCCTGCGGAGCGCAAATGGTTACATGCAGCGGGCCGGACAGTTGCCTGCCCGGCCCCGCGTACATGGTGTCGCCCCGCGCCTTGACGGTCGAAGAGCAACGATTGCCGAATTACAGCGTCGTAGTGCTGCCGCCGGCCGCGGCGATCTTCTCGACGGCGCTGGAGGAGAACGCGTTCGCGGTCACATTCAGCGTCACACCGCCGAGGTCCCCGGTCCCGAGCACCTTCACCGGCTTGCCGGCGCGAACCGCGCCCGCTTCAACCAGCTCGTCGACACCGATGGTGCCGCCGCTCGGAAACAGTTCGGCAAGCTTCGCGACGTTGACGACCTGGAACTCGACCCGGAATGCGTTGCGGAAGCCCTTCAGCTTCGGCATCCGCATGTGGATCGGCATCTGGCCACCCTCGAACCCGGCTGGTACCTGGTACCGGGCCTTGGTTCCCTTGGTACCGCGACCTGCGGTCTTACCCTTGGAGCCCTCGCCACGGCCGACCCGGGTCTTAGCCGTCTTCGAACCTGGGGCGGGACGAAGGTGGTGCACCTTCAACGGACCTGCCATGACTACTCAACCTCGCTCTTCGCGCAAGCGCTCATCGCCCGCTCGTTCCGCGCCTCGGCGCTGGCGCGCCTGCGATGCTCGCTCACTACTCAACCTCTTCGACCGCGACCAGGTGGGTCACGGTCCGGACCATGCCGCGGATCTCCGGACGGTCCTCTTTGACTACGACGTCGCGTACGCGCTTCAGACCGAGGGTCCGCAGCGTCTGACGCTGGTTGTCCTTCGACCCGATCTCGGAGCGAACCTGGGTTATCTTCAAACGTGCCATCTGACGGTCTCCTAACCGGCCTGGCCGGCGCGGGCGCGCAACAGGCCCGCCGGAGCGACATCTTCCAGCGGCAGGCCGCGACGAGCCGCGACCTCTTCCGGCCGCACCAGTTGCTTCAGTGCCGCCACGGTCGCGTGGACGATGTTGATCGGGTTGTCTGAGCCGAGCGACTTGCTCAGGATGTCGTGAATCCCGGCGCATTCGAGCACCGCACGCACCGGGCCACCGGCGATGACACCGGTACCGGGGCTGGCGGGCTTGAGCAGAACGACGCCTGCCGCCTTCTCGCCCTGCACCGGGTGCGGGATCGTCTGGGCGATCCGAGGCACCTTGAAGAAGTTCTTTTTGGCCTCTTCGACGCCCTTGGCGATCGCGGCCGGAACTTCCTTGGCCTTGCCGTAGCCGACGCCGACCGTGCCGTCGCCGTCGCCGACGACGACCAGCGCGGTGAAGCTGAAGCGCCGGCCACCCTTGACGACCTTGGCGACCCGGTTGATCTTCACGACGC
Organism: Pseudonocardiales bacterium; assembly: GCA_030840285.1. Lineage (GTDB taxonomy): Bacteria > Actinomycetota > Actinomycetes > Mycobacteriales > Jatrophihabitantaceae > Jatrophihabitans_A. Next base: position 8,382 of record JAVEES010000363.1, on the reverse strand, counting down.
GTTCGAGCAGTGCGCTCTTCTCGGCACCGCCGCGACCACCGTCGCGACCGCCGTCACGACGATCGCGCCCGCCGCGCTCGTTGCCGCCGCGCTCGTTGCCGCCCCGGTCGTTACCGCCGGTGCGGGGACCGCGCTGCGTTCCCTGGGTTGCGGAAGCCATCAGGCGTTCCCCTCACTCTGCATATCGAAAGACTTGCTGGTCATCTTCAGAACTCCAGACCGGCTTCGCGAGCGGCGTCGGCGAAGGCCGCGATCCGCCCGGTGTAGGTGTTGCCACCGCGGTCGAAGACGACCTGTGTGACACCGGCCGCCTTGGCGGATTCGGCCAACTGCGTGCCGATCTGCTTGGCCTGAGCGGTCTTGTCGCCCTCGGTCAGCTTGTACGTTGACGCCGACACCAGGGTGACACCCTGGTTGTCATCGACGATCTGCACGAACAGGTGACGCGCGGAGCGGCTGACGACGAGCCGTGGACGGCTGGCCGAACCGACGACCTTCTTGCGCAGCCGGAAGTGCCGGCGGGCCTTGGACGTCCGACGGGTCGCCGAGACGCCGGATGAGCGGCGCGCGCGCTTGACGATGGTTGAGGCACCCATGACTTACTTACCCGTCTTTCCGGCCTTGCGACGGATGACCTCACCCTGGTACCGCACACCCTTGCCCTTGTAAGGGTCAGGCTTGCGCAGCTTGCGGATGTTGGCGGCCACTTCGCCGACCTTCTGCTTGTCGATGCCTTCGACCGCGAAGCGGGTCGGGCTCTCGACGCGGAACAAAATGCCCTCTGGGGCGGGGACGACGACCGGGTGGCTGAAGCCGAGGGCGAACTCGAGGTCCGAACCCTTGGCCACGACACGGTAACCGGTGCCGACGATCTCGAGATTCTTGATGTAACCGGCGGTGACGCCGGTGACCATGTTGGCGATCAGGGTGCGAGACAGGCCGTGCAGTGCCTTGGACTCACGCTCGTCGTTCGGGCGTGCGACCTGCAGCTGACCGTCCTCCTGGGCGACCGTGATCGGCTCGGCCACGACATGGGAGAGAGTGCCCTTCGGCCCCTTCACCGTGACGCTCTGGCCGTCGATCGCGACATCGACGCCGCTGGGTACTGGAATCGGCAGCTTGCCAATGCGACTCATGCTGATACCTCGCTCTTCGCGCAGGCGTTCATCGCTGAATCCGCTCCACGCCTCGTTCGTGCCTCACTGCGATGCTCACTCATGTCGCCGCCTACCAGACGTAGGCGAGGACTTCCCCGCCCACTCCACGCTTGGCGGCCTGCCGGTCGGTAACCAGACCGGACGAGGACGAGATGATGGCGATGCCGAGTCCGCCGAGGACCCGGGGCAGGCCGGTCGACTTTGCGTAGACGCGCAGGCCGGGCTTGGAAACGCGCCGGACCCCCGCGATGCTGCGTTCGCGGTTGGGGCCGTACTTCAGGTCGAGCGTCAAGACCCGGCCGGGTGCGTCACCCTCGGTCTCGGCGACGGTGAAGCCGGAGATGTAACCCTCCTGCTGCAGGATCTCGGCAATGTGCCCCTTGAGCTTGCTGTGGGGCATCGAGACGGTGTCGTGGAACGCCGAGTTTGCGTTACGCAGACGAGTCAGCATGTCTGCGATGGGGTCGGTCATACTCATGAGCTGACCTCGCGGTTAAGGTCGGCGGAGCGGATCGTCATTAAACGTCTTACCTCTCTCGGAGCGGTTCCCTACGTCCGGTACACCGGAACGGGGCCTACTTCGAAGCAATGGACAACCAGACAAGTTTGCCTGATCGCGCACTCGATTGGAAATTGAGCGCAATCGAGCGATATTCAGTTAGCGATCGAGCGTCTTACCAGGACGACTTGGTGACGCCTGGCAGCTCGCCGGCGTGCGCCATCTCGCGAAGGCAGATCCGGCAAAGCCCGAATTTCTTGTACACCGAGTGCGCACGCCCGCAGCGCTGGCAGCGGGTGTAGCCGCGCACGGCGAACTTGGGCTTGGCAGCCGCCTTGTTCTTCAGAGCAGTCTTGGCCATGGTCAGTTCTCCTTGAACGGGAAGCCGAGCTGCTTGAGCAGCGCCCGACCTTCGTCATCGGTTTTGGCGGTGGTCACGAGGGTGATGTCCATGCCGCGCTGGCGGTCGATGCTGTCGGGGTCGATCTCGTGGAACATCGACTGCTCGGTCAGACCGAACGTGTAGTTGCCGTTGCCGTCGAACTGGTTGGCCGACAAGCCGCGGAAGTCGCGGATGCGAGGCAGCGCGAGCGACAGCAGCCGGTCCAGGAACTCCCACATCCGGTCGCCGCGCAGGGTGACCTTGGCGCCGATCGGCATCCCCTCGCGAAGCTTGAACTGCGCGATCGAGACGCGAGCCTTCTGCACGAGCGGCTTCTGCCCAGTGATCAGCGTCAGGTCGCGAACCGCGCCATCCATCAGCTTGGCGTCCTTGGCGGCCTGGCCCACACCCATGTTGACGACGATCTTCACGACGCCCGGAACCTGCATCGGGTTGGAGTAGGAGAACTGCTCCTGCAGGGCGGGAACGATCTCTGACCGGTAGCGCAACTTCAGGCGCGGGGCCGGAATCTCGACTGGGGCGGTCATGACAGGTCCTTTCCGGTTACGCGCGAGACGCGGACGTTACGTCCGGTCTCGTCATCGCGCCGGTAGCCGACTCGAACAGCCTTGCCGTCCTCGACCACCATGACGTTGCTGACGTCGATCTTGGCTTCCTGGTGAACGATTCCGCCGGTCTGCGCGCCTCGGGCGTTGGCCGACACGGGGGTGTGCTTGGTTACCCGGTTGATGCCCTCGACGAGCACCTTGTTCTCGGTCGGGAAAGCCGCGATGACCTTGCCGGTCTTGCCGCGGTCCTTGCCTGCGATGACGACGACCTCGTCACCCTTCTTGATCTTCACAGTCCTACCTCGCTCTTCGCGCAAGCGCTCATCGCCTGATGCGTTCCGGTTCTCGCTTCGCTGCGATGGGTGGCTCCCCTGCCATCACACATCAGAGCACCTCCGGTGCCAGCGAAATGATCTTCATGAAGCGCTTGTCGCGCAGCTCGCGGCCGACCGGGCCGAAGATGCGCGTACCGCGCGGTTCGCCATCGGCCTTGATGAGGACGGCTGCGTTCTCGTCGAACTTGATGTAGGAACCGTCGGCACGCCGGCGCTCCTTGACCGTCCGGACGATGACAGCTTTGACGACGTCGCCCTTCTTGACGCCCGCACCGGGCAACGCGTCCTTGACGGTTGCGACGATGATGTCGCCGATGCCCGCGTAGCGACGGCCCGAACCGCCCAACACCCGAATGCACAGGATCTCTTTGGCACCGGTGTTGTCGGCGACGCGCAGTCGCGACTCCTGCTGAATCACAGCCGTACTCCATATCTCATTGGCTAACCGAGCCGTAGGTACCGGCTCTTACTATGCCGACTTGCTTCCCTCTGGTCTGCCAGAGGAAACGTGGTGCGGGCGAATGATCGCCTTTGTTACTTGGCCTTCTCCAGGATCTCGACGACTCGCCAGTGCTTGGTCGCCGAGAGCGGACGGGTCTCCATCAACAGCACGCGGTCACCGACGCCGGCCTCGTTGGCCTCGTCGTGCGCCTTGAGCTTGTTCGTCCGCCGGATGACCTTGCCGTACAGCGGGTGCTTGACGCGGTCTTCGACGGCGACCACGACGGTCTTGTCCATCTTGTCGCTGACTACCAGGCCCTCGCGGACCTTGCGGTCAGCGGTGCGCGCCTGGGCCGCGGTGTTCTCTGCTGCGGTCATGCCGCACCTCCTGCGTGCTGCTCAGGGGCGACCGACAGGCCGAGCTCACGCTCGCGCAGGATCGTGTAGATCCTGGCGATCTCGTGGCGGACCGTGCGCAGGCGCCGGTTGTTGTCGAGCTGACCGGTGGCCATCTGGAAGCGCAGGTTGAACAGCTCTTCCTTTGACTCACGCAGCCGGGTCTGCAGCTCGTCGTCATGAAGCTCGCGCAATTCGTTCGAGTTCACGGTCGTCATCAGATGTCACCAACTTCCCGCTTCACGATGCGGCACTTCATCGGCAGTTTGTGGATGGCCCGGGTGAGAGCTTCCTTGGCCACGGCCTCGTTCGGGTAGGAGAGCTCGAAGAGCACCCGGCCCGGCTTGATGTTGGCGACCCACCATTCGGGCGAACCCTTGCCCGAACCCATGCGGGTCTCAGCGGGCTTCTTGGTCAGGGGACGGTCCGGGTAGATGTTGATCCAGACCTTGCCACCACGGCGGATGTGCCGGTTGATCGCGATACGCGCCGACTCGATCTGACGGTTGGTGACGTAGGCAGGCTCCAGAGCCTGCACCCCGTACTCGCCGAACGTCACTCGGGTGCCGCCCTTGGCCGCGCCGGTGCGGTCCGGGTGGTGCTGCTTGCGGTGCTTAACCCGCCTTGGGATCAACATGTCACGCCTCGGTGTTCTCAGAATTCGGTTCGGTCACGGCGGTGGTCGCGTCGGCTACCGTCGCCTCCACAATCGCGGTATCGGCGATCGGGGCGTCCGCCGGGCTCTCGGCGACCGGCGAGCTGCCGGTTGCTTCCGAGGTGCGGTTGGAGTCGCTCGAGACACCGGTTCCGGTGGTCCCCTGCGAGCCGGAACGACGAGGGCGCGCCGGCCGGTCGCGACGCTGACGCAGCGCCTCGGCGGCGACTGCGGCATCACGCTCGGCGCGGGAGCCGGTCGGCACCTCGCCCTTGTAGATCCACACCTTCACGCCGATGCGGCCGAACGTGGTGCGGGCCTCGTAGAAGCCGTAGTCGATGTTCGCGCGCAGGGTGTGCAGCGGCACGCGGCCCTCGCGGTAGAACTCCGAGCGGCTCATCTCGGCACCACCGAGGCGGCCCGAGCACTGGACCCGGATGCCCTTGACGCCCGGGCTCTTCAGCGTGGACTGCATGCTCTTGCGCATCGCCCGGCGGAAGCTGACCCGGTTCGACAGCTGCTCGGCGACACCCTGGGCCACCAGCTGGGCATCGGACTCGGGGTTCTTGACCTCGAGGATGTTCAGCTGAACCTGCTTGCCGGTGAGCTTCTCGAGCTCGCCACGGATGCGGTCTGCCTCGGCGCCGCGACGGCCGATCACGATGCCCGGACGGGCGGTGTGAATGTCGACGCGGACCCGGTCACGGGTGCGCTCGATCTCGACCTTGGCGATGCCGGCGCGCTCCATGCCCTTGGACATCAGGCGACGGATGGCAACGTCTTCCTTGACGTACTCGCCGTAGTTCTTGTCGGCGAACCAGCGACTCTTCCAGTCTGTGGTGATGCCGAGCCGGAAGCCGTTCGGGTTGACTTTCTGCCCCATTAGCGGGTGCTCCCCTTCTTTGCAGACCGGCCGGAGGACCGCACAGGCCGATCAATGCTCTCGACCTCGATGGTGATGTGGCTGGTGCGCTTGCGGATACGGAAGGCCCGGCCCTGGGCACGCGGCTGGAACCGCTTGAGGGTGGGTCCTTCATCGACGAAGGCGCGGGAGACGACCAGCGTGTCCTCGTCGAGGTCGAAGTTGTTGGTGGCGTTGGCGATCGCGGAGGCGAGCACCTTCGCCACCGGCTCGGACGCGGCCTGCGGTGCGAACTTCAGCACCGCCAGCGCGTCAGCCGCCGGCTTGTTGCGAATGAGCTCGATGACGCGACGAGCCTTCATCGGCGTCACGTTGACCTGTGACGCACGCGCGAAGGCGGTGCGCACGTCACCGTCAGCGTCGTCTGGAGCGTTGGCTGCCATCTGCGATATCCCTTAGATCTCTCGGCTGTCTACTGGTCGTCAGGTCGTTACCGGCGAGACCGGCGGTCGTCCTTGATGTGACCCCTGAACGTGCGGGTCGGCGCGAACTCGCCGAGCTTGTGCCCGACCATGCCCTCGGTCACGAAGACCGGGACGTGCTTGCGACCGTCGTGGACGGCGATCGTGTGCCCGAGCATGTCGGGGATGATCGTCGAACGGCGCGACCAGGTCTTGATCACGTTCTTGCTGCCCTTGTCGTTCTGTACGTCCACCTTCTTGAGCAGGTGGTCGTCCACGAACGGGCCCTTCTTCAGGCTGCGTGGCATCTTGGATTACCTCTTCTTGTTCGTGCGACGGCGACGGACGATCAGCGAATCGCTGGCCTTGCGGGTGCGGGTGCGGCCCTCCGGCTTACCGGCCGGGTTCACCGGGTGACGCCCACCGGACGTCTTACCCTCACCACCACCGTGCGGGTGGTCCACCGGGTTCATCGCGACACCACGGACGGTCGGGCGCTTGCCCTTCCACCGCATGCGGCCGGCCTTACCCCAGTTGATGTTGCTCTGCTCGGCGTTGCCGACCTCGCCGACCGTGGCGCGGCAGCGCACGTCGACGTTGCGGATCTCACCGGAAGGCATCCGCAGCTGGGCGTACGGACCGTCCTTGGCCACGAGCTGGACGCTCGTACCGGCGGAGCGGGCGATCTTCGCGCCACCACCGGGACGAAGCTCGATCGCGTGCACCGTGGTACCGACCGGGATGTTGCGCAACGGAAGCGCGTTACCCGGCTTGATGTCGGCACCGGGGCCGTTCTCGATCCGGTCACCCTGGTTCAGGTTGCGCGGCGCGAGGATGTAGCGCTTCTCGCCGTCGGCGTAGTGCAGCAGCGCGATCCGGGCGGTGCGGTTCGGGTCGTACTCGATGTGAGCAACCTTGGCCGGCACGCCGTCTTTGTCGTGACGACGGAAGTCGATGACGCGGTACGCGCGCTTGTGGCCACCACCCTGGTGGCGGGTGGTTATGCGGCCGGTGTTGTTGCGGCCGCCCCTGTTGTGCAGCGGGCGAACCAGCGACTTCTCCGGTGTCGTCCTCGTGATCTCCACGAAGTCGGCCACTGACGAACCACGGCGACCAGGAGTGGTCGGCTTGTACTTACGGATACCCATGACTACATTCCCTCGCTCTTCGCGCAAGCGCTCATCGCTGAACTCGCTCCGCTCCTCGGGCCGCAGGCGGCCCTGCGATGCTCACTCATCAGTCCAAGTCCTTCTAGCTCGCCGGCCCGCCGAAGACCTCGATACGGTCACCCTCACGCAGGGTGACGACCGCACGCTTGATGCTCTTGCGCTGGCCGTATCCGAATCGGGTCCGCTTGCGCTTGCCCTGGCGGTTGAGGGTGTTCACGTCGGTGACCTTCACGTCGAACACCTTCTCGACCGCGATCTTGATCTGAGTCTTGTTGGCGTCCGGGTGGACGTCGAAGGTGTACTTGTTCTGGTCCAGCAAGGTGTAGCTCTTCTCCGAGATGACCGGAGCGAGCAGCACGTCGCGGTGATCGTCAAACATCAGGCATCTTCCTTCTCGGCCGGCACAGCCTCGTCAACCTCGTCGGAGGAGGCGACGCCCTTGGCGGACTTTCCGGCGGCCGGTCCGCTCAGGAACGCGTTGAGCGCTCCCTCGGTGAAGACCACGTCGTCGGAGATCAGCACGTCGTAGGTGTTGAGCTGGTCCCACCGGAGCAGGTGCACGCTGTCGGCGTTGCTCAGGCTCTTCCAGGTCAACTCGTCGGTGCGCTCCACGATCACCAGGATGTTCTTGGCGGTGCTGATCGAAGCCAGCGCCGACAGGACGTTCTTGGTGGACGGCTTCTCGCCACCGACCAGGGTGGTGACCACGTGCACCCGACCGTTACGCGCCCGGTCCGACAACGCCCCGCGCAGCGCGCCGAGCTTCATCTTCTTCGGGGTGCGCTGGTCGTACTTGCGCGGCTGCGGGCCGTGCACGACGCCACCGCCGGCGAACTGCGGAGCGCGGGTCGAGCCCTGGCGGGCGCGTCCGGTGCCCTTCTGGCGGTACGGCTTCTTGCCACCACCGCGAACTTCGCCGCGGGTCTTGGTGGACGCCGTGCCCTGACGAGCGGCGGCGAGCTGAGCGACGACGACCTGGTGGATCAGAGCGATGTTGGTCGGAGCGTCGAAGATCTCGGCGGGCAGCTCGATCGACCGGCTGGTGGCCGAGGACGTGGCGTCCGTCGGGTCTAGGACATCAACGGTCAAGGACATGGTGTCAGGCCCCCTTCACTGCGGTGCGGACGAGAACCAGGCCGCCCTTGGGACCGGGAACGGCACCCTCGATGAGCAGCAGGCCACGCTCGATGTCGACCTTGACGACCCGCAGGCTCTGGGTGGTCTGCTTGTCGACACCCATCCGACCGGCCATCCGCATGCCCTTGAAGACCCGGCCGGGCGTGGAGCAGCCGCCGATCGAACCGGGCTTGCGGTGGTTGCGGTGCGACCCGTGCGAGGACGACACACCGTGGAAGCCGTGCCGCTTCATGACGCCGGCCGTGCCCTTGCCCTTGGTCGTGCCGCTCACGTCGACCAGGGCGCCGTCGGCGAACAGGCCGGCGTTGATCTCGTCGCC
>JAVEES010000336.1 GCA_030840285.1 Pseudonocardiales bacterium | reverse complement strand
AGCTAGTCCGCCGCACGCGACTCGACCACGACGGCGAGCTCGATGCGTTGCTCGACGGTCTGATCGCGACGAGCCCCACCATGCGGTGGGCGATCGGGCACGGCCGCTTCGCGATGGGCGCGTCCACTCCACGCGCGTTCATCGCCGCCTTCCTGGACTACAATCTGCGCGACGGAGACCAGCGCATTCAATTCAAGATCAACCCCGGGTACCTACAAGTCTGACGCACACCCCTCGGTGGGCGGACGGGAACAGGTCACCAGGGCCGGTGGGCGGTGGGGTGCGACGTCAAGTGAAGGCTTCTCGCATCCGGAGCCATGCCTGGGAGATGGTGGTGGACCCATCGCAAGGTGGCGTCGATGCGTAACCGGGTTTGGCGGGCGCCGCGGGTGACGCAGGCGGCGACGTGCAGGACCCGGTACCGGAAGGTGGCGATCTCACATTTAGCCAGATCGGGGTGCTCGGGCAAGCCGATCGTTCGGTCCACGCCACCAAATCTGTTGCTGCCAAGATGATTAGCCATGCCGCGTTCGCATCGGCCCGGGGAGAGGGCAGCTTACGCCCCCGGGGGCCTTGGCCTCGCGGATGCGGTCCTCGACTCGGCATCGGGCGAGGCAGCTGGCGGCTGGATCGGAAGAGTCTGATTGTTACCGAACCGAAAATGTGGTTGGTCGGGTTTGCCGGTCGTCGCGGAATTGGGCCGAGAGCGTGGGAAGGTTGGCGGCGCACGCGCTGGCTCTCCTCGGCGAGTTCGCTGTTGCGGCTGGTCGCGATGTCGAGGCGTTGACGCAGCGAGCGTCGGTGGCGCGTTGCCGCGAGGGCAGCGATCGTTCCGGTTGTGGGCCGCGCAGGGCTCATAGTCGCCGGATCTCGGCTTTGAGGTCGTTCCGGGTGTAGAGCCAGGATCGGGAGTCCTCGGCGTGGTCCGCGACGGATTCGAAGGTGATCGGGCTGCCCGCCTGGTCGAGTTCGTGCAGGGCGGCGATTGAACTACCCCAGGTTTTGTTCCTACTCGGTTGCGAGGGCCGGGGTTGGCTGGCTCGCGGGTTGTGAGGCGCGGCCTCGTACTCGGCTGGGGTTTGGTAGCCGAGGGCTTCGTGCAGGCGTTCCTGGTTGTACCAGGCCACCCATTCGGCGGTGGCCAGTTCGACGTCGTCGACGCATCGCCACGGCTTGCCGCGGTTGATCAGTTCGGCTTTATAGGCGGCGTTAACCGCCTCGGCAAGGGCGTTGTCATAACTATCGCCGCGCGACCCCACCGAGGGAGCGATCCCGAGCTCAGCCAGCCGTTCGGTATAGGCCAGCGATAGGTACTGCGATCCGCGGTCGGAATGATGCACCAACTCAGAAAGATTAGAGTTCGACTGCCAGACAGCATGATTGAATGCCTGCAAGGGCAGGTCTTCGGTGCGCATCGTCGCCGAGACCGCCCAGCCCTTGATCGCTTTGGTGCACGCGTCGGTGACGAACGCGGTGTAACAGAAGCCCTGCCAGGTGCGCACGAAGGTGATGTCAGCAACCCAGAGCCGGTTGGGGGCGGGCGCCTTGAACTGCCGGTTGACCAAGTCACCAGGTCGGACCGAAGCGGGGTCAGTGATCGTGGTGAACACCGGTTTGCCGCGCTGCACCCCACGCAAGCCCGCTGTGCGCATTAACCGCCGGGTCTGCTCGCGACCCAGGCGCCAGCCGCGCCGCTTCATGGCCTGGTGCATCTTCTTCACGCCGTACACCGAGTAGTTCTGCTGGTGCACAGCATGCAGGTCGGCGATCAGCTGTTCATCGCGGATCTCGCGATCTGATGGTGGACGGGTCAAAGCCGCCCGGTACCCCCGCGAGGTGAAGAAGCCAGGGATTGCTGCCCGCAGAACACGACAGATGAGCTCAACCCCGAACTGATCGCGATGGGCGTCGATGAACGCGATCATTTCGCCACGGGGCGGTCGAGCTCCGCTGCGAAAAACGCGGACGCAGATTTCAATATCTCGTTGGCTCTGCGCAATTCGGAAACCTCACGCTTGAGCCGGCGGATCTCGGCATGCTCGGAGCTAGTCACGCCGGGACGCTCACCGGCATCGACTTGGGCCTTGCGGCGCCACCGGCGCACCGACTCCTCCGAGATACCCAGTTTGCTCGCCACCGACTTAATAGCCTCGAACTCCGACACTTCCGAGGCTTCCATCGTGGTGTCCAACAAACGCAACGCACGCTGCCGAAACTCCGGCGAATACTGACGGGGCATAGCTTCCAATCCTCCTACAGGGATCGGAACTAAACCTGGGGTAGTTCAGATGGCTTTGGGTGCGGGTGTGCTGATGTCGTTGTTTCGCGGCAATGGTGAGGTGGATGGTGTTGTCAGCGCGCATGTTCGACTACTTCCGGTTCAGTTTGTCGGGAGTCGAGAGTGGTGATGATGGTGTCGAGGTTGTACAGCACGGTGTGTTCATTTCGGCCAGGCGGTGCTGTCCTCGGGCTTCTGCGGTCGTGATCAGTTTCAGGGTCTGCTGACGCTGCCTGGGTGCTGGGGAAGGAATTCGCCGGTGGTGAGGAACATCGAGCAGGTCAGGCAGGCTTCTCTGAACTAGCCCGTGCCGTAGATCTTGTCCCGATAAGCGTTAAATGTTCGTTGCCCGAGCAGTTTCCAGAGTATGCGAGGCGCCATGGGCATACTGGCGAGAAACTGCCGTTG
>JAVEES010000316.1 GCA_030840285.1 Pseudonocardiales bacterium | reverse complement strand
CCAGTTCGACGACCTTCTGGTGTCGGCGTTGCACCGAGCAGTCACGTTCGAACAGGTGGATTACGTTCCCGTGGTTGTCGGCGAGGACCTGCACCTCGATGTGTCGCGGCTCGATGACGGCCTGCTCGAGAAACACGGTCGCATCCCCGAACGCCGATTCCGCCTCTCGCGCTGCAGCTTCGATGGCGTCGCGCAACCCGGAGATCTCGCCGACTCGGCGCATACCGCGGCCGCCGCCGCCGGCGACTGCTTTGACGAACACCGGGAAGCTCATCGAATCTGCCGCCGCCACCAACGTGTCAATGTCGGTGGAGGGTTCTGAAGATGCCAGCACCGGCAGGCCGGCAGCTTTCGCCGCCGCGATGGCGCGGGCCTTGTTCCCGGTGAGCTCCAGCACCTCTGCCGGAGGTCCGACGAAGATGATGCCCGCCTTCGCGCAGGCGGCGGCCAGGTCCGGGTTCTCCGACATGAACCCGTATCCCGGGTAGATGGCGTCAGCGCCGGCCGCGCGGGCGGCGTCGATGATCGCCTCCACCGACAGGTAGGCGCGGACCGGGTGACCGGGTTCCCCGATCTGGTAGGACTCGTCGGCCTTGGTGCGATGCACCGAGTTTCGGTCCTCCAGCGGATACACGGCCACGGTGCCGATCCCCAGTTCGTGGGCAGCGCGGAAGGCCCTGATCGCGATCTCGCCCCGGTTGGCTACCAAAACCTTCTTCAACGTCAATCGGTCCTTGCCCGCGGGTCACCGGCGGCGCAACGCGCACCGCCGGTGATCATGTCGTAACCCTCCACGCGGCTGATTGCCCGACCATCCTGAGTCAACGCCGCAGCCATCCTCAGCCCGCCCTACCGTTCTCCCGCCGCACCCTTGAGCACGCCGTCTTCCGCCACGTTTTCCGAAGCTCGATCAGTCCGCCGGTGTCTTAGTTGAGGTCTGCATCGCACAGCATGGACCATTTTCTCGCCGCCTGTCAAGGAAAGTTCTCTCGGGTTGTAGGGTGCTGACATGCAGCAAACACCGAACGTTCACGCGGAGAGGCGGGGCCGGCCACGACTGCGTGACGACGACGACATTCTGCGGGCGGCGCTGCAGGCCTTCGCCGAGCATGGCTACGAGGGAATGTCGCTGCGCGCACTCAACGCCGCTTTGGGTCTGAGCCGCGGCACCATCAACCAGCGGTTCGCCTCAAAGGAACGGCTCTGGTACGCCGCCGTCGATCATGGGTTTCACCAACTCATCGCCGACCTCAACACCGAGGTACAACAGCGAGGCGTCCCCGCCGATGACCTGTCACTGGTGCGCGAAATCATCCGCGCCTTCCTCGTTGCGGCACGCAACCGGCCAGATCTGGTCAAGTTGATGAACCAGGAAGGCCTGCACTCCACACCCCGCCTGGACCACATCGTCACAACCTTTGTGCTGCCCACCTTGGCGGTGCCGGTTGACGCGATCAAACGCCTCGCCACGGCCGGGGTCTTGCGGACGATACCCGCACGAACCTTGCTGTTCCTGCTCGCGCACGGAGCCGCTGCACCGTTCGCTCTTTCACCCCTGTCGGACCGTTTCGATCCAGTGGACGGACCACTCGACGCCGAATCCCACATCGAAACCGTGACCGATGTGATCATGTCGGGGTTGCGCAACCCTGCAGCCGATGCCGGTCCCCGCAGCGGCAGGCGCAGCCACTGATAGCGACGTGCGAGATGACGCAGGAAAATCCCTAAACGCGGATGATCAGCTTGCCCGCGTGGTCACCCGAATAGAGTTTCTCGATCGACCCCGGAGCGCTCTCGATGCCCTCGTGTATGTCTTCGCGGTACTTCAGCCGGCCCTGTCGTATCCACCCGGCGAGCGCGGACACCGCCTCTTCATAGAGCTCTTCGTAGTCTGTGGTTAGGAATCCCTGCATCGTTGCACGCTTCACCAGGAGGTGCCGCTCAGGCCGTGGTCCCTGATTCCAGGGTTCCCAACTCGCATAGGATGCGGTCCCGCAGATCGCAATGCGCGCGTGCAGGTTGATACGCCGCAGGACGGCATCGTGTATCGCTCCCGATGTGTTGTCGAAGAATGCGTCGATGCCATCGGGGCAGTGCGCGGCGAGCGCTGCATCCATATCCGGGGTGGCCTTGTAGTCGATGGCGGCGTCGTAGCCGAACTCGTCCACGCATCGGCGCACCTTCTCCGGTCCGCCGGCGATTCCCACGACGCGACAGCCCTTGATCTTCGCGATCTGACCCACCGCAGATCCAACCGAGCCGGCAGCGGTCGACACGACGACGGTCTTCCCCGCCTCGGGGTGTAGAACGTCGAGCAAACCGAAGTAGGCAGTCATGCCGTTGAGTCCCAGTACGCCCAGCGACAGGGACAGGGGCAGATCCGGCTCCTGTACCTTGCGCCACACCTGGGCCGGCTTTACCGCGGCGTGGTCTTGCCAGCCGAACAGCCCCATCACCTGGTCACCGACGGCGTAAGCCGGATTCCTGGACTCGGTGACCACGCCGGCAGAAAACGCCCGCATCGTCTCGCCGACCTCGACGCGTGGCACGTAGTTGCTCTTATCCGTGATCCACCCCCGCATCGCGGGATCGGCAGACAGGAAGCGGTTGTGGACGAGAATCTCCCCGTCGCCGATTATCGGCAATGCAACCTCTCGCAACGCGAAGTCGGTGGCATGCGGGATGCCCCGGGGTCTCGAGCACAGCCAGACCTGTCGATTCTTCAACTCGTTCATGGCGTCTCCGTTTCAATGAGCCCGCGGTGCGATGATTCCGCGGTCGCCGTGGGGGCAGTCGCCAGCGAGCATAAAGAATAAGCTTGGCATCTGTCAAATATCAACTTGACGTCCGTCACTTTAACCCAGCGCCGTGGGCGTGACGTCGGATGCCGCAAAACGCGCCACCCTCGCGGAGCTGACGAGCCGGCTCCCATGACTCGCACCCGGGCTTCGGACGCGCAGGCGAAGGGAACGGGGCCTATGGTTGCGCCGTCGCACCGCAGACCGCCGGGGGACCCCGCTGCAACAGTTCTTCGCCGCGCTGCCCGACGCCGAGGCGACGGAGCGGGACGCGGCCCAGGATGGCGACACGGTGACCATGAGCTTTGTCGTGCGCGGCACCCACACCGGGGCCCTCTGGGAAATCCCGCAGACCGGCGACCACGTCGCATGGCACGTGATCGTGATCTATCACTTGTCGAACGGCACGATCGCCGAGCTATGGGCGGCCGAGGATTGGATCGCGTTCTTGGGCGCCATTGGCGCGTTCACACCGCCACGGGCGGGTGACCCGTTTCCTAGTGGACGCAGAGGAAGGCGAGCAAGCCCGTCCGCGTCGAACCCAATCCGTCTGCCTCAGCGCGCCACCCGTAGTTTGCAACCGCCCACCGGTGGCCTGCGACGCGCGGTACGAGCATGTACACGTCGCTGCCGGGTTCAGGGAGCATCGACTCCTCCGTCGGCTCCAACCGATGCCGCGAACCGGGTGGCAAGGGCTGCCACCCTGGCGACAGCGAGACGCTCACACCCTATAGCTGGCTATGCGGCTGTGCCGTCCGCGCCGGCTGCGCCCGCGCTACGATGCGGCCGCTGGGGAGTTCGGGAAGCGGTCGAGCATGGCGCGCACTTCGTCGGCGTCGACGTTGGCGCCGAACAGTTCGGTGTCAGGTTGGAACCGCTCGCCCTCGGTGAGCGGGCCGGCTGCCACTGGATCGAAGCCAAACGCGTCGACGATCGCGGCAACCGCGGCTACGTCTGCGGGGTCGCCGGCGATCGCGATTGCCTTGCGGCCGGGCGTGCCTGCGGGGCGGGCGCCGTCCTCGAGGTCGTGGTAGCCCATGTGGTTGAAAGCCTTGACCACGCGGGATTCGGACAGGAAGTCCTGGACG